>JBBQLF010000526.1:0-3868 GCA_038327695.1 Bryobacterales bacterium | reverse complement strand
CGTCTGGGCCGATGTCACGCCTTCCGTCATGCGGAAGATGCCGGGCAGCGCGAGGGACGCGAGTATTTGTCTGCGAGTGGTAGCCATGATGGTTGGAGGACCTCCTAGTTTATGGACGCCGCGAGGGCGGGAAAGTGGATCGGACGGCGAGAATCTGATCGTGCTCGCCGCCGGGCTGAGCGCCGCTGTAAAAGCCAACGGTGGTGTTGAGGCGTAGGAACCAGGCATCGCCCTGCCGGGACGGATAGCGCCCCTCGTTGCCGTCGATGCCGCCGCCGGCTACCATCTCGCCGCTGCCTTTGAGGACGTAGTAGATCTCTTCCTCCGTCTCGTGGTGGTGCGGGATGTTGGTTCCACCGGGCGCGAAGTCCATCAGGAAGAGGCTGGCCATCTGGCTGGCCGCAGGGAGTTTGTCGCGCTTGCTTTCTGTTGTGCCCATCAGGAGCTTGAATTTGGTCGTGGGCCCGTGGCTGGGCAGTTCCTGCAGCGTGACGTCATTGGCGTTGGCGATCAGAAGGCGCGGCGACGGCGGGACGGTGGCTCCTTTGGGAATGCGGAAGCCCATCACCAGGAGGCGCAACGGGGCCGTGGCGTTGTTGGTGACGCCGTGGCGGCTGCCTGGCGGCAGGTAGACGAAGTCGTCCTTCTTCAGCGGCGTGTCCGTGCCATCACAGGTCACGGTGCCCGCTCCGGAGAGGATGAAGTAGATCTGCTCTTCAGCCGGATAGCTGACCGTGGCGGAGGCGGCGCCGGCATCGAGAGTCAGTTCGCCATAGCGTGCAATGCTCTTTAGCTGGCGCGTCTGCGGGTCGCCGGCGCCGAACAGGGGGCGATAGGCCACGCCTTTCGTGCCATTGGTGAGATCGTCAGGCTGGGGCGAAACGTTGGCCGTGGTGCGTCTTAGGTAGGTTGGGTCCGCGGCGCCGGCCAGCGAGGCGCCGAGCAAACCGATTCCGAGCGCATAGAAAATGCCGTCCGTCATGATCGGAGTTCACCTCGGTGACTATTCTATGCCCGGAACGGGCGAAATTCCAAGGCGGCCTGATGGTGTGATGCGATTAGGCGATAATGCAGGGAGTGTCGCCTGAACCGGCTAACGGCCATCGCCGCACCTTGCGGACGGAAGAAATTTCGAAAACCTATCGCGGACGGCGTGTGGTGGACGGAGTATCGGTCTCGGTGGAGACCGGAGAAGTGGTGGGCCTGTTGGGGCCCAACGGGGCGGGCAAGACCACTTCGTTCTATATGATCGTCGGATTGATCAGTCCGGATTCGGGCTGCATCATGATCGACAATGCCGAGATCACCGATCTGGCGATGTATGAGCGGGCGCGGGCCGGCATCAGCTACCTGCCGCAGGAGCCTTCGGTATTCCGCAAGTTGAGCGTTGAGGACAATCTGCTGGCCATCCTGGAAACGTTGCCCATCCCGGCGCGCGAGCGGCACGAACGGCTGGAATCCCTGCTGGAGCAGATGGGGTTGGACAAGGTTCGGAAGAGTAAGGGATACATGCTCTCCGGCGGCGAGCGCAGACGCGTGGAGATTGCGCGTTCGCTGGCGATCAGCCCGCAGTTTCTGCTTCTCGACGAGCCGTTTTCCGGCATCGACCCGATTCAGGTATTGGAACTGCAGCGCATTATCGCGGATCTGAAGCACAACGGGATCGGGATCCTGATTACGGACCATAATGTGCGGGAGACGCTGGCCGTCACGGATCGAGCCTATATCATCAACAATGGACGGATCTTCCGGGCCGGGACACCGACGTCGCTGGCAATGGATCCGGAAGTCCGGCGGATCTACCTGGGCGAGGGCTTCGAGCTGGGCCTGTAACCGAGGTGGACCGGTTCCGGCGGCAGGTGGCGCACGTCATCCGGCCGGATTGCCGAGACCGGGTATGGCTGGCGGTTCGTCCGATACGCCAACGAGGAAAAGGAATTGGCACACCCAACTCCGCCTGGGCACACCGGAAGGGCGGCCGAGGACCGCAGTAGCTACAGGGAGGCTGGCTAGATTAGGGCTGGACTTGGCCGTCCCTTGCGCTATCATGAGGATCAAATGGGACCGCTCTCGCCCAGACTGCAAATCTCGGTAAAGCAATCGCAGATCCTGACGCCTGGCCTCGTCCAGATGGTCAAAGTGCTGCAGCTGAACCGGTTGGAACTCCGCGACATGATCGCGGAGGAAATCGCACAGAACCCGGTGTTGGAAGACACGGGCGAAGCGGCCGACGATCTGACACCGGCCGAGGTGCAGGCCCTGCTGGAAGCCGAGCGGGCGCCGGACCCCTCCGACGCCGAGGTGATGGCGGCGACGAAGGAGGCAACGGCGGGCACCTTCGAGGTGGAAGCCGAATCCTACGACGGTCCGGAGACCGCCGACGCTACGTTACCCTCCTCGGATTTCGACACGCAGGTGGCAACGGCGGCGGCGCAGTCTGAGGATCCGTTCGAACAGATTGACTTCGGCTCATACTTCGAAGACTGGATGGACCCCGGGTTCCGTTCGCCTGGCGCCGAGGATCCGGACAAGCCTTCGTTTGAGACGTTTCTTTCGTCTCCGGTGACGCTGACCTCGCATCTGCGGCAGCAGTTGGCGTTGCTGGTGATGGACCCGGAAGTTCGGGATGCGGCCGACGCCATAATCGGCAATCTGGACGATACGGGGTACCTTTCGGTTCCGCTGGAAGAGATAGCGGAGAGTGAGGGTTACGCGCTGGAGAATCTGGAGCGGGCGCTGGAAGAAGTGCAGTGCCTGGACCCGGCGGGCGTGGGTGCGCGGTCCTTGCAGGAATGCCTGCTGTTGCAACTGGAGAACCGCCACGGGCGCGACGGCGTGGCCTGGCAGATCGTCCGGGACCACTTGAAACTGGTGGAGAGCAAGAGCACCAAGGAGTTGGCCCGGTTGCTGGGGCGGCCGATGGACCACATCCAGACGGCGCTGGAGGTGATCCGCCACTTGGATCCCAAGCCGGGCATCCGCTACTCGGGGCCAGGGGCGCGGCAGGTGGAGCCGGACGTTTACGTCTTCAAAGACGGAGACGACTATGTGATCCAGATCAGTGACGACGATCTGCCGCAACTGCGTTTGAACGGCAGCTACCGGAAGTTGCTGGACCGGGAGCAGGAGCCGGACAAGGACACGCGGAACTACATCAAAGAGCGGTTCCAGTCTGCGTTGCAGTTGATCCGCAACATTGAGCAGAGGAAGCAGACGATTCTGAAGGTGTGCCACTCCATCGTGCGGCGGCAGACCGAGTTTCTGGAGCACGGCATCGATCATCTGCGGCCGATGATGATCAAGGAAATTGCCGAGGAGATTGGTGTGCACGCCTCGACGGTCAGCCGTGCGGTGGCGGGCAAGTATGCGCACATGCCACACGGCGTGTTTGAGTTGCGGTTCTTCTTTTCTGAGGCCGTTCAGGGGCCGTCGGGAGGTGGGATTCCATTACAGACACTGAAGCGTATGGTGAAGAAGATGATAGACGATGAGGATGCCACGAAGCCACTGACCGACGACCAGATCGCCGCGATGTTGAAGCAGCAGGGTATCAAGGTAACGCGCCGCACGGTAGCGAAATACCGTGAAGATCTGAAGATTCCATCCACACACCACCGCCGCGAACGGAACTAGCGAGCCGGCTCGCGACGTAATCCGGGTGAGCGGAGAAGAAAGGTAAGGCCATGAGAATCACCTTTACAGGAAAACAGGACAAGCTGAACGCCTCGCAGGAGCGCAAGCTCGCCATGGCGTTCGCCCGTCTCTCCAAGTTATTGGAGCAGAAGGGCGAGAAGGAAGCACAAGTCATCTTGAGCTCAGAACGGCACCTGCAGAACGCCGAGATCCGCCTGAACTATTACGACCATAA
>JBBQLF010000525.1:0-3899 GCA_038327695.1 Bryobacterales bacterium | reverse complement strand
GAGCAAAGGCGTCTATCAGCGCCAAGGGGTTCTTCTGCGGATCCAGCCGCCCAACGGAGACCACCAGAAAGTCACCGTCCTTGAATCCGTGCCCGGCCCTCCACCGCCGCCGCTCACCGGGCCGCCGGAATGAGGCCGTGTCGATTCCATTTCGAATGGTCGCCTCCGGGTCCACACCGTACCACTCGCAAAATGACCGGCGCACTTGCTCACCCACGGCCACCGCGGCCACCGTCCGGCCGAATGCCAACCGGTGAAGCAGCCGCCCCGTGAAGTCGGTCTCCCTTGCCGCCAGGTTGTGCACCGTGTGGACCATCGCCGCCTTGCCCGTTGCCAGGCTGGCGGGCAGGCTGTACCGGAGGACGTAGGAGTGGGTGTGAATCACCGCCGGTGCAAACTCGCGAAAAACGCGCCGCAGCCGCGGGACCACCCGAATGTCCAGGCCCGGGCGCTTGCCCAGATGCCAGACCGGAACGCCGGCCGCCACCAGTTCCGGCTCCAGCCCCTCTGGAAATGAGTCGAAGAGCGAAACGACACCTGTTTCGAACCGGCTAGCATCCAGCCGGCACGCCAGCGACACCGCCATCCTCTCGGCGCCGGCGCGTTTCAGAGTCGCCAGTATCTCTAGAACCCGGATCTTCACTCGTCAGGCCCGGCCTGCCTCCAGGGCAGGCTCCATTCCGTCATGATCAGCGCCAGGATCAACCAGCTTGGTTTGTTCTGTTCCCACGTGAGCGTGGAAACTCCGATCGCCCAGACCGCCAGCATCACCGCCCACAGAGCGCGCTCCGCCGGCTGCATCGTCCAGACATACATCGCCACAACCCCGAGCATCAGGCCATAGAAAGTAAATCCCACAGCGCCGCACTCCACCAGCACAGACAGGAATGTGTTGTGCGCCACATAGAAATGTCCTGGGACGCCGGGCGTCCCCAGCCACGGCCGCACAGCCTCCGGATAGGCGCCCGCGCCAATGCCGGCTACAGGATGTTGCCGAAGAACCTTCAAGCCGGTCTTCCAGATGGTCGTCCGGTCATGGAGAGTCCCCCGGGTCACTTCCGCGGTGATCGTCGCCAGCCGCTCCCGCGCCGGCGCCGGCGCGAATCGGAACACGCCCAGAATCATCACCGCCAATAAGGCCGCGCTCGAAATTCGCTGGTTCCAATCGGCCTGCCGCCACGTCCACAGCGCGAAAACGAAGGTCGTAAACGTCGCTACCATGGCCATCCGGGATGCCGTGAGCAGGATGGCTCCGATCACCGCAACGACCGCACATCGGTACGCCCACCGCGCCCAGCCAGGGCGCATGGCCAAGTACAGCGCGAGCGGGATCGATAGAGCCAGGATCAGCCCGAAATCGTTCGGGTCGAAGCCCGCCGCCGCATATCGCCGCCAGTAGGTCTGCTGGTTCTGCGAATACCGCGCATAGGCGCTGACCGATGCCGCGACGGCGCCCCAGACGTAGGCCTGCATGAGCTGCCGCTGCCGCCCCCGCTCACGACAGCTATCCCAGATCAGCCAGGTCATCGCCAGCAACTCGGCCAGTGTGGCCACTCGCGCGGCTGTCGAGCCCCTGTCCACGCTCCATGCCCATGTCAGCGCGGACCACGCTACGAAAAGAACTGCCAGTGCCAGCGCCAGGTTTGGCCGGCGGAACGTCCCCCGCCGTAACGCCACCACCGCTGCCGCCGCGAAGGCTAGAATTCCGATCAGGTGCGACAGCGTGGCAATCCCCGGAAGTTGAATGCTTTTCTCCCACGGGATGGAGAACACGAATACGCACAAAGCCGCCCAGGCGGCGCGCGACACGAAATCGGATCGAGGGCCGCCGCTCATTTCGCTACCTCCATGTGGCGCAGCGCACGTCTCAAGATCAGCGTTTGCCCGCCGATCTGAGCGGCCGCGGCAACGGCCATCGCCATTGCCGCTCCAGCGAGTCCCAACCGCGGTACCAGAAGCCAACTGGCGCACCCGCAAAACGCCGCCACGACGCAGAACAACGGGACTTGAGCGTCGAAGGCCCGCGCGGCCGTCACCGCATACCCGAGCGCCGCCGCCACATATCCGGGAATTGCAGCGCCCATCACCCCAAGAAGTAGGCCGCTGTAGGCGGCATAATCCGGCCGGTAGGCCAGCGTGAGAACCATCTCTCCCAGCAACGCCGCACCTGCGACGCCCGCCAGGCCCAGCCCGAACACCAATGCGCCTAGTTTCGACACCAGGCTGACGAACTTCTCTGGTTCGTGCCGGCTCGCCAGCCGCGCCAGCTTCGGAGTGGCCGCCTGGCCCAGTGCATTGACGATGGTTGAGCCCACGGTTACGAAAGAAGCTACGGCCGCGAACGCACCCAACTCCCCGACGCCCATTTGGCGCTCAATCACATATCGCGGCAGGCTCGTGTTGAGTGAAACCAGCATGAGCACGCCGCCCAATGGCAACGCCTGCCGCAGGATGCTCCGCGCCCCGGTCCAACTGGTGGCCGACCAATCAGCCGCTTCGTCAATCGATCCGATTCGCCGGTCATAGGCCGCCAGCACGACCAGGCGTCCGGCCGCCGCCGCCGCAACCGCCCATACCAACTCTCCCGTCAGCCACAACGCAACACCGAATGCTACCGCCGAGAGGATCCCCCGAGCCATCATCGAGCGGGCGATTCGATCCATCTCGCCCCGCCGTTGCATCGCGCCGTAGTAGGCGTCGCTGATCGTCTCGCTCGTCTGCCCCAGTCCTGTGAGGAAGATCACTGCGGCCATGTCCGCGGACCGCCCGAAGGTCAATGCCATCACCGCCATGACCAGAAGCGCCAAGCCAGAAACCCCGAAGCGGAGGGAAATGTAATCGCGGAACCGGCGTTGCCCGGACACGTCCGTGGCCAGCACAGCCCGCAAGTTCAAGTGCGCCAGCATTGCCACCGGGGCCGTCAGCGCAACCGCCAGCGCATATTCGCCGAGCAGGTTCCGCCCGCCCAATTTGGCCAGCATGCTCAACATGCCCCATTGCGACGCCGCGTACAGACCGTTGCCCACCAGGGTCCACGCGAAACCCGACCGCAAGGATGATTGAGGCTTCAGATCCAGCGCTCCGCAGCGGTCAGATTGCACTTCCCTATTGTACGTTGGCCGCCGGGCTGCGGCCTGCGCGCAAGCCAACCTGGAAGCGCCTGCAATCATTCAAGTCAGCCTCCCATTCAACCCGGCTAGCTCGGGGAGGCTCGTCCCCACAGACAAGACCAGGCGATTGGCCGCCGCATTGCCTTGCATTGGCTGACGCAGGTGCAATCTGGGCGCCAACGCCTTCGACAGTCCCTTCCGCGCCAACATAGGTGAGTCACTGACTGGCCCAGCCATGTTGGTGCCTGTTTCGAAATAACCGATCCAACCACTCCCTCACGGTCGTGGCTCGGAAGTGCTTTCTGAGCCGCGCGCGTCAGCGGGCGTTTTCACCGAATGGAAAGGTTGTTTCATGACAAGCCCTTGGTGCGGAGGGGCTGGTCTGGATCTCACTCCCGTGTCGTCGAGGCGAGCATTGGGAGTGCTTCAGACTTTTATGCGAAATGCGGGTGGCGCGTAGCCCTCCGGCCGGTCCGTCTGGGGAATCGTTACCATATTGCCGTCCCGCAACGCGAGGAACGCCGGCGACATGATCTCGACTCCGGCTCTATTGAAGCTGTCCTGAATCGCCTCGTGGAGGCGCGCGTAGGTGTTCTCCATCCCAGTCGCCTGGTCTGTGTAGGCGTTCAGCTCATAGCTGGTGTGAAAGCTTCGGCACTCGCGAGAAACGACCCAGGTCTGCTCGCCAAAAGTGACCCACCCAGGCCGCTGCGCCAGAGGGCCTTCGGCGTGCCGCGCCACGCGGCATTCGCCGCGGATGATAACGCCACACCAACTGGCTACGGGAAA
>JBBQLF010000524.1:0-3911 GCA_038327695.1 Bryobacterales bacterium | reverse complement strand
ATGCCAGCGTCCACTTCGTCAAAGACCAAAGTGCGCGGGACCCTGGCGCCGGCTGTTGGCACGATGCAGGTCTTCAGCGCCAGCGCGATGCGGGACAGTTCGCCGCCGCTGGCCACCTTGTCGAGCGGGCGGGGCACTTCGCCGATGTTGGCCGAGACGAGGAACTCGACCGAATCGATCCCATGTAGCGTGGGGGCCGAGTCCGTGATGGCGGCTTGAAAGATGGTGCCCTGCATCGCCAGGCCGGCGAGTTCGGTTTCGACCTGCTTCCGGAGCTTCGTGGCGGTCTTCTGACGGAGGGCGCGGAGCTTCAGGGCCGCGGCGCGGAAGATGGCCTCCAGGCGGGCGATCTCGGCCTGGAGGGCGGTGCGGCGGACGCCGGCGGTCTCGACGGCGGCGAGCTGGGCCTTGACCTGGACCAGGAAGGCGAGGATCTCCTCGATGGAGGTGCCGTACTTGCGTTTGAGCTTCTCGATCTGGGCGAGGCGGTTCTCCACGGCCTCCAGCCGGGAGGGGTCGGCTTCGAGGTTGCCGAGATAGTTGCGGAGTTCGTGGGCGGCCTCCTGGACGGCGATCTGGGCCGGCTTGAGCGACTCCAGAAGCGCGGTGAGGCTCTCGTCGATGCGGGAGAGTTCTTCGATCTTCTTGACGGCGATGCCGAGGCCGGTGGCCACGGAGGGCTCAGCCTCTGACAGCGCGTCGTAGGCGACGGTGGCGGCTTCGCTGAGGCGGGCGACGTTGCGGAGCACGCGTTTTTCGTTTTCCAGCTTTTCGTCCTGGGCGGGCGAGAGGTCCAGGGCCTCAATTTCCTTGGACTGCATGAGCCAGAGATCGGCCAGGCGGAGCGTCTCCTGCTCGCTGCGGTTGAGCGCTTCCAGTTGGCGCACGGCGTGGTGCCAGGTTTCGTAGGCGGCGGCGACTTCGGCGAGCAGGGCGGGGGCGGCGGCGGCCTCGTCGAGCAGGTCGCGCTGGGAATCGGCAGAGAAGAGCTTCTGCTGGTCATGCTGGCCGTGGATGTCGCCGAGGAACGGGGCGAGTTCTTTCAGGAAGGCGGCGGTGACGGGGCGGGTGGCGGCATAGGCTCGAGACTTGCCGTTGGCCAGGAGTTCCCGCTCGATGAGGAGTTCGCCGTCCTCCAGCTCAATGGCGGCGCCGGCGAGCAGCGCGTGCAGGGCGGGATCGTCCGGCAGTTCGAAGATGCCGGAGACGAAGGCGCGGGCCGAGCCGGTGCGGATCATTTCGGCCGAAGCGCGGCCGCCGAACAGGAGGCTGACTGCATCGACGACCAGGCTCTTGCCGCTGCCGGTCTCGCCGGTAAGGGCATTGAGACCGGCGTGGAGGGGCAGGCGCAGGCGTTCGACGACGGCAAAGTTCTCGACGACGAGTTCAACGAGCATTCAGGACAAGTATAAAAGTTGCGGAGGGGCGGGGAGCGGACAACTTTTCAGGCCGGTGGAGCCGTGCTGAAAGACGGAGGTGGACTCCAGCGTTACATTTCCTGGGGGAAATGTTTGGGCGGCGGTCTCGCCGGTGAGGGCGTTGAGACCGGCGTGGAGGGGCAGGCGCGGGCGTTCGACGACGAGTTCAACGAGCATTCAGGACAAGTATAAAAGTTGCGGAGGGGTGGGGAGCGGACAACTTTTCAGGCCGGTGGAGCCGTCCTAACTTAGAGAGGCGGACTCTGAAGTTACATTTCCTGGGGGAAATGTTTGGGGCCGCGGTTGCACCGGTGCCGCCTTGGCTATCATGGAAGTGGAATCTGGTTGAGGGAGCGTCGCATTGACATTGCCATTTGTTGGAGCGTTTCTACAGCTTTCGCTGTGGGATCTGGTGACGACGGCGTCGCCGGTTTCGAAATTCGTGTTGCTGTTGTTGCTGGTGGGCTCGGTACTGAGCTGGGTGATCATCTTCGCCAAGTGGAGCCAGTTCCGGGATGCGGTAGCGGCCAACACCACGTTTCTGCGGGCGTTCCGGAAGGCGCCTAACCTGGATTCGGTGGCGGCGGCGGCCGAGCAGTTTCGGGCCGCGCCGCTGACGAGCGTGTTCGATTTCGGCTACCAGGAAACGGCGCGGCAGGTGAAGCTGAAGGGCGCGATCATCAACAAAGTGGCGTTGGAGCGGAGCCTGCAACTGGGCATCAGCGAGGAGATCACGCGGCTGGAACGGCGCATGAGCTGGCTGGCGACGACGGCGACGGTGTCGCCGTTTGTGGGGTTGTTCGGCACGGTGCTGGGTATTATCGACGCATTCCAGGGCCTGGGCACGGCCGGGGGCACGAGCCTGCGGGCGGTGGCGCCGGGCATCAGCGAGGCGCTGATTGCGACGGCGGCGGGGCTGGCGGCGGCGATCCCGGCGGCGATCGCCTACAACGTGTTCGGCCACAGCATCAAGGAACTGGGCGCGCGTATGGACGACTTCGCGATGGAGTTCCTGAACCTGACCGAGCGGAACTTCGAGGAGTAGCGCGACATGGCGTTCTCAACCAACGACGGCGGGTTTTCCAGACGCGGGCGCGGGCGGGGCATGGGCGCGCTGGCGGAGATCAATATCGTTCCGCTGGTGGACGTGGTGCTGGTGCTGCTGGTGATTTTCATGCTGACGGCGCACGTGATGGAGTTCGGTCTGGAAGTGGAAGTGCCGAAAGTGACGCAGACCAAAGACAGCGCCGAGGAGTTGCCGGTGGTGTCCGTGAGCCGGGACGGCAACCTGTATCTGAACGAGAAGGGCGTGAACATCAACGAACTGGGGGCGGCGTTCAAGAAGAAGTTTCCGGGCGCGAAGGCGGTGTATCTGCGCGCGGACAAGCAGACGATCTATGACCCCATCGCGCAGGTGGTGAGCGTGCTGGGGGAGGCGGGGCTGGATGTGCGGCTGGTGACGCAACCGGACGACGCGGGCGCGGCCAAGTAAACAGCGATCATGCGGCACGTTGACATCCTGGACGAACGCGACTCGCTGAAGCGGCCCATTGCGGGGTCGCTGCTGCTGCATGTGGCGGTGTTCGGGATGATCACGGTGATGACGATTGCGAACGTGGGCAAGCGCGAGACGTGGGGCGATCCGAATTCGGCGGGGGGCGGCGCGTTCACAGTGACGCCGGTGAAGTCCATTCCATTGCCCGGACGCACGGGGCCGGTGAACAAGGTGGCCTCCGACACGGAGTCGCAGATTCCGGAGCCGGTGCAGGCCAAGCCGGAGCCGAAGCGGGCGGTGCGGGAAGATCCCAAGGCGATCGGGTTGAAATCGCGGAAGAAGAAGCAGGCGAAGACGGCGAAGACGGAGAAGTTTGTGTCGAACCGGCGGGACCCGCGGGAGTACGCCGATAACCAGGTGTACAGCCGCGCGGGCCAGGCGGCGACTTCGCCTTTGTACGGACTGGCGCCGGGCTCTGGCGGGGTGGGCGTGGGCAACGGGATGCCGTTCGGCAACCGGTTTGGGGCATACGCGCAACTGATCCGGGAGCGCGTGGCCCAGAGGTGGAAGACGGAGACGGTGGACGGGCGGATCAAGACGCTGCCGCCGGCGATTGTGACGTTTGAGATCCTGCGGAGTGGGCAGGTGCGGAACATCAAGGTATACCAATCGAGCGGCAACGTGGCGCTGGACTATTCGGCGCAGCGGGCCATTACGGAGGCGTCGCCGTTTGAACCACTGCCGGCGGCATACGACGGCAGTTCAGCAACGATCGAATTCTGGTTCCAGTTAAAACGATGAAAAACAGATATCTGCTTGGCGTGATTGCAATGGGCACGATGGCGATGGCGGCATATGGCCAATCGCAAGATTCCATTGTTCTCAAACTCACGGGCGGCGAGAAGAAGAAGATCGCGCTGCCGGACTTCCGGGCCTCGGGCGCGGCCGGAGCGCTGATGGAGGCATTCAACAGAACAGTCTTCGCGGACGTGCAGCAG
>JBBQLF010000523.1:0-3920 GCA_038327695.1 Bryobacterales bacterium | reverse complement strand
CGGTTGCCAAACCAGACCAGGCAGATAATTGCAGACCTGCACGGTTTTGATCTTCCCGATCTTGCCAGTGCGCACCAACTCGCTGGCGTGGCGGTTGATGGGCATGGACCGCTGCTGGCTTCCGGCTTGAAAGACCCGATTGTACTTTTTAGCGGCGCGCACCATCGCCCGGCCTTCCTCGACCGTGAGATGGATGGGTTTCTCGGCGTAGACGTCCACGCCGGCCTGCATGGCGTGGATCACGGCCAGAGCGCGCGCGTGTGTGGTGGTCTGGATCCACACCGCGTCCAGCTTCTCCTTATCCAGCATCTTGTGATAGCTGGAGTATTTGGCCCAGCGCTCAGAGCCCGGATTCAGCGGCGTGGCGCGCTGTTGCCCGGGGTCCTTATCGTAGCAGCGGGGCAGATAGCAGTCTGCCACCGCCACCAAGTCCACTTCATCCAATTCCTTGCCGAAATACTGCATCAACCAGCGTGCGCGGTTGCCAACGCCGATGACGCCCACCTTGAGCCGGCTGTTGGCTCCGAAGATTCGCGGCGACGCGATCATCGGTGCCACGGCGGCTGTCATAAACTCCCGTCTCTTCATCCGGTACCTCCCGAAGCCAATACTCTATCCAAGAACCCGCTGACTAGTCGAGCGATCGAATTCGCAGCTTCCGCACGCGAATCTCCATGCCGTCAAATGTCTTGCCGGCGTGGAGTTGAATGCCGATGCTGCCGGGGCCGGGGAACGTGCTGTCGCGCGTCTGGGCGGCCTTTTTCCCGTTCTGTTCCACGGTGAGCAGATCCCCTTTGGCGAGGATGCGCATCTTGTTCCAGCCGTTCCTGTTCACGCTGGACGCATCGCGATTTTCGGCGATGAACACCTTGCCGGTGCAATAGATGGAGCCGGAGAGCACGCCGGGATGGCTGGACTGATCGAGAATGTCCGCCTGATAGGCAGACTTGGCGCTCACGTAGCGGAACCAGATGCCGCTGTTGCCGGGCCACGTCATCGCCCATTCCAGTTCCAGTTCGAAGTTGGCCCACTTCTGGTCAGTGAGCAAATCGCCGGCGGCGCCGCCCGGCCCCTGCCGGCCGATGATGACGCCGTCCTTGGCCGCCCACGCCGCATTGCCTTCCTGCTTCCACCCGTTCAGCGTCTTGCCTTCGAACAGCGGGTGCCAGCCGGATTGTCCGGAGACAACTCCCGCCGCGACCGGCATCAAAAAGAACTCACGTCTCTTCATCAGGCCTCCTGGCACTGCCAATATCATATACGCAGGCGGACCCGCGGGCGCTGATGCTGACTGCCATCAGGGGGCATCCGGCCCGCAGACAACGGGTGCTTTGGAGTTTCGAGGCGGTTGGTGTGCCGGCTGTCGAATTGATCCGTCAGGCAATCCTCGGTATGCTATGGGGCAGCCGTTAGGGAGGCAATCCATGAAGTCAGTGACAAGCCGCCGGTCGTTTCTGCAGGCTTCTATTGTGGGGGGCGGTGCCGCGGGTTTCCCGGCCATCGTGCCGGCCTCCGTCCTGGGGGCGGCCGCGCCCAGCAACCTGATTCAAGTGGCGCAGATCGGCTGCGGCCGTATCGCCCGCGGCTCTGAGTTCCCCGGCGTGTTCCGGCACAGCGACAAGGCGCGGTTCGTGGCGGTCTGCGATCTTGACACCGTTCGGGTGGCCGACGCCAAGGCGCTGGTCGAGCAGACTTACGCAAAGAAGTTTGGCAGTGACCAGTATGCGAAGGTCAGGACCTATGGCGACTATCGCGAGATCCTGGAAGACAAGAGCATCGACGCCGTCTGCATCAGCACGCCCGACCACTGGCACGCCCAGCCGGCCATGGAGGCGGCGCTGGCCGGCAAGGATATCTATCTGCAGAAGCCCGCCTCGCTGACCATCCAGGAGGGCCGCCACATGGCCGATGTGGTCACCCGTTCCGGCCGCATCTTCCAGGTGGGCAGCCAGCAGCGCTCCGAAGCGCAGTTTCGCCTGGCTTGCGAACTGATCCGCAACGGCCGGATCGGCAAGATCAAGGAGATCTTCATCGGCCTGCCGTATGACCCGGCGGGCCCCGAGGAGCCCAAGATGGCGGTGCCGCCGAACCTGAACTACGCTGCCTGGCTCGGTTCCACGCCGGATGTCTACTACACGGAGAAGCGTGTTCACCCGCAGTCAGACAACATGCGCGTCCGCTACGACCGGCCCGGCTGGCTCCGTTGTGAGCAGTTTGGCGCCGGCATGATTACCGGATGGGGCGCGCACCACATCGATATAGCGCAATGGGCTATGAACCTGGACCGCGGGGGGCCCATCGAGGTGACTTCTTTGGCCGAGTTTCCCAAGGTGGGCCTGTGGGACGTGCATGGCTCCTACCATGTCCGGGCCCGCTATGAGAACGGCGCGCAGATGTATATCAGCGACATGTATCCGAATGGTCTGCGCTTTGTCGGAGAGGATGGGTGGATCTGGGTCACGCGGGGGGCCTGGCGGCCCGGGCAGCCAGCCGCGGGCCAGCGCAGTAAGGCGTTGGATGCGAGCGATGTCAACATGCTGCGCGCCGGGTTGAAAGAGGGCGAGGCGCGCCTCCACGCCAGCCCGGGCAACGACCACCACCTGGACTGGCTGACCAGTATTCGCACGCGCGAGCAGCCCGTCACCGATGCCGAAATCGCCCACCGCGCCTGCTCCACGTGCCTGGTGGCGCATGCCGCCATGAGGCTTGGCGGCACTCTCAAGTGGGATCCCAAAACTGAGCGCTTTGCCGGCAATGACGCCGCCGATGCCATGCTGAGCCGCAGGCAGCGCGCGCCTTACGGGTCTGAGCGCATCATGGCCGGTCTCAAACGGACGGCGAATTAGCTGGGTTGCCGGCCGGAGGATGCTCCGCGCCGGAGACGTGAATTGCCGCTTGCGCGGGGTGCCACCGGCCGCCCCGGGTTCTTGAGCGCACCCTGGTGATCCAGACAGTGCCAGTGGGATGATCCGCGGGCACGGTGATGGTGGCTCGCCCTTGCGAATCGAGCGCACACCATCTGGCGACCACGCCGGCAATGGGAGCGTGATTGTCTCCGGCGACGAGCGAAAAGCCGATGTCGATCATCTGGCCGGCAAAGCGGGGCAGGCTTACGACGTAAGATTCGCCGGCGCGGACGCTGCGGGGTTCAAAGCCGATCTCCACTCGTTTTTCGACGGCGCTCCGGGTGCGGGTCCACAGATTGCGCAGAGCCTGGCGGAGCGCCCGGGGGATCCAGGGCCGCTTGGGCTTGCGGAACCACAGCCAGAAGTATTGGGTTCCCGCCCCAATTGCGTCGAGCAGCTCAAATCCGCAGCGCTCAGCCAGGGCGCTGGCGCCGGCCAGGGATAGCGGCGCTCCGACCCAGGTGTCATCCACGGCGCTCCGGATGCTCGTATCGCCCTGAACCTGGAACTTGAAAACCGCGCCCGGCTTCAGGCAGCGGTAAACGTCTCGCACATAGTTCTCGATGGCCTCCGGGATCGGAATGTGCTGAAAGACGATGAATGAGAAGGCGAGGTCGTAGCTTTGGTCCGGCAGTTCCGCCAGATCAAAGCCGTTGTTTTTATGCAGGCGCACGTTCGGCAGATCGGAGAGATTGCGCCGGGCCGCGGCGATCATTTCGGCGCTGATGTCGACGGCGTGGACTTCGCCGAAGGCGGCCGCCATCGCTCTTGTCATGCGGCCGGCTCCGCATCCGATCTCCAGCACGCGCATGTGGCTGGGCATGTTGCCCTGGCTCAGTACGGCGATATCGGCGAGGATGTCATTATCCACGTTCACCGCACCGCTGGCGAAGAACTCGTCCCTGCTCCACTGCCGCTGAGCTGTGGCGATGTAGTACTCCGGGGCCTCCCGCGCCCGTGCGTCCCAATCCTGCTCCATCCGCGCGAGTGTATCCCTTTGTTCTTGTTCCGGAT
>JBBQLF010000522.1:0-3936 GCA_038327695.1 Bryobacterales bacterium | reverse complement strand
TCGTCGTTCAGGCGGCGTCCGTTGGGGAATCCGGCCAAGTCTCCGGCCAGGAAGCCGAGACGCCGCTGCCGGGCGGTCGGTGTGGGGGCGATGCCGGTGTTGAGACGGAGCAGATCGGCCACTGGGCCGGCGTCAGCGGCGCGGCAGCCAGGGCAGATGGGAGCCATGTACTGGACCAGCGGAAGCAGGTCAGTCCTGGGGGCGGAGGGAACCGGTACGCCGATGGAGGCGAAGATCTTGGCCAGCAGCGGATCCAGGAAGAAACTGGCAAACTGAGCGTCGTTTTTCGGATTGTCCATGCTGAAACGGTCTTTCGAGCCCGTGCCGATGATGACCTCATTGATGAGCGGGTTGCCCATGCGCTGCACCTGGGCGAAAGTCTCGCCCTGATCCATGTTGTTGTCGCGAAGCACGCTGACCTTGGGTCTTGAGGTGCTGCCATAGGTGCCGATGACCGCTTCCCGCTCGCCGGCCGTGTGCATCTTGCCATCCCGCGTCAGCATGGTGATGGGCACTTCCAGCACGATGGTGTTGACGTTGAAGCCGGTCAGTGTGTTGGGGGCATAGTTGTAGCGGTTATCCTCCTCGATGCGGGGCGAGAGCACGCCGCCGCCGGCGTAGCGCCGGAAGTTCAGAGAGTCAAAGGCGGCGCCGAGATCGATGTAGAACGGGTCGGCGACGGTGCCGGCGAAGACGCGGATTCCGTTGCCGAGGTCAAAGGTGGCCTGGGCCTTCAGCGCCTCATAGTTCGGCATGGTTCTGGGGCCGACGTTGCTGGGCAGGGCGTAGAGGTTCTTGCCATCGCTGAGGCTTGTGCGGCCATCCTTGGTCACGCGGGTGACGGTGAAAGACTGGCGGAGCGAGAAGCCCTCCGAACCAGGACCATCCAGCCGGGTGATGGGCGGGATGCCGGCGAGGTTGCCGACGAAGCCGGTGAAGACGCCGGGCGCGCGAATCTCGGTCTGGAAACGGAACTGGAAGGTGATATCTTCCACGCCGTCATTGTTGTTATCCACCTTCATTTCATAGAGAATGCTGGGATCGAAGGGGAAGTAGTTCGGGCCGTTGGCGGGTTCCAGGAACGGATCGACGTTCAGAATCATCACCACACGGTCAGGCCGCTCGGGGCTGACAAACGTATACCAGTCGGTGATGTCGGCCTTGTGGTCCAGGGCTGTGATGGGCGCCTCGCGATGGCTTGCGGCGAAGACGGGCGAGGGTTGGACCATGAGCGAGGCCAGCAATACTGCCAGGCCTGGTTTCAGAAAGTCACTCTGGGATTTCACGGTAAATCTCCTTGTTCCTTTGGATATTGTGGTTGACCACAACACCAGCTACGCGGGAACCGGAGATTTGGATGTCCACGGCGTGAAGAAATCCTACGGAAGGACTTCGTCGTGCTGGTTGTTGATCAGCAGCAGGAGGCAACCCTCCCTGGTAGTGACCGAGGAGTGGTCAGTGGCGGCCAAGGCAGCCTCGTAGTCGCCCGTATCGAGTTCGTGATCGTTGAAGATCACATCGCCGTCCAGGACGTAGGTCTGTTCCAGGCCGGCGTGGCGATGCGCCGGGTAGACGGCGCCTGGCTCCACCTTGAGCAGGGAGGTGACGCTACCGGTGGCCTTATCGACGAAGAGCCGCTTCATCATGACGCCAGGCACACCCGCGGGGCGCCACTCTATCCGGTTGGCGCGGACCAGGACACGGAGTGAAGCCTGAGGCGGCGGGGCGATGCGGTCCATGAGGCGAGTGCGCAATCCGGCGCGAGGTTGGCGGGGCGGCAAGGCGTAAGCAAGTTCGGCCGCCGTGTCTTTGAGCGCGCGCACTTCGGCCAGGCAGGCAGGGCAGCCGGATCGGAGATGTTCTTCGAGCGCACTGGCACGCTCCGGCTCCAGTGCGCCGGCGGCGTATAGTGGTGCCAGTTCGAAGCATTCGCCGCACGCGGTGGCGGGCTGCACAGGGTCAAGCGGATTCACATTCAGCTCCAAGCAACTCGCGCATTTTGATGATGCCGAGCCGGATTCTTGTCTTTACGGTGCCGAGCGGCTTTCCCAATCGCCCGGCGAGTTCAGAGTGGGGCAGGCCCGAGAAGTAGGCCAATTCCAAGGCCCTTCGCTGGTCGGGCGGGAGTTGGTTAAGCGCGGCCAGGACCCGGCTCCGGCGCTGGCTGAGGATGGAATCCTGCTCCGGGCTCGCGCCGGTGGCGCGGGGCTCGCTACCGCCTTTCAGAGGCTCTTCCAGTTGTGTGCGCGTCTTGCGCGCCCGCAGTTTGTCGATGGCCCGGCTGCGTACGATCGTCACCAGCCAGGCGCTGACACTGCCGCGCTCCGGATCGTAGCCGGCCGCAGTCCGCCAAAGCTGTGTATACGTGTCCAGGGTTACCTCTTCTGCGTCGGCCTCGTTGCCGACCATGCGGACAGCCACCGCGAAGACCACGGGGCTGCTTTCATCGTAGAGACTCGCCAGCGCGGCGGACTCCTCCATGGCGCAACGGCGAACATAGTCCCGCCACGCCGCCTCCCGGGCTGCGCGGGGATCGGACTCGGCCCAACTGTCAGATACGGAGGGCCGGGCCCTTTCGGATTCATTCATGGACGTTTTATCATCCTAACACCCAGCAGCGCGTGCCGGTGTCTACTCGTAACGCACTACTCGTAACGCAGAGCCTGCACCGGGTCCAGGCGGGCGGCGCGGCTGGCGGGAAGAGAGCGCACGGTTGAAGACGCGCTTGCGCTCTCTCACGGTTGCGGCTCTGATTGGAGTCCACTCTGCTTCACTTTGTGTCGCATACCCTCTACTCGTATCGCAGAGCCTGCACCGGGTCCAGGCGGGCGGCGCGGCTGGCGGGAAGAGAGCGCACGGTTGAAGACGCGCTTGCGCTCTCTCACGGGCGCGGCTTGGTTACGGGCGCGGTTTCATTGGATTTGGCGGCCCGCACGGTTGAAGACGCGCTTGCGCCCCCTCACGGTCGCGGCTCTGATTGAGTCCACTCTGCTTCACTTTATGTCGCATACCCTCTACTCGTAACGCAGAGCCTGCACCGGGTCCAGGCGGGCGGCGCGGCTGGCGGGCCAGAGGCCGAAGAAGATACCGACACCTACCGATACTGCGACGCCCAGGACGGCCGCCCAGAGCGGGACGGAGGTGGGCAGGCTGGGGAACGCAAAGCGGGCGGCGGTGGAGATGGCCCAGCCGGCCAGCATGCCGAGGATTCCGCCGAGGCCGGTGAGGACGACGGCTTCGGTGAGGAACTGGAACATGATGTCGCTGCGCTTGGCGCCCAGCGCCTTGCGGATACCGATCTCGCGCGTGCGCTCAGTAACCGAGACCAGCATGATGTTCATGACACCTACGCCCCCGACCAGCAGTCCGATGGAACTGAGCACGATCATGACCAGGGCGACCATGGAGGTGATGCGCTGGAAGTCTTCCAGCATCTGGGTGCCGGAGGAGATCCAGAAGTCATCCGGCTTGCCGGGCGGGACCCGGCGCTCAATCCGCAGAGTGGCGCCCACCTCGTCCTGTGCCTGCGGCAACATGCCGGGCTTGGCGATGAAGACCAGCATCATCTCCTTCGCGTTGGGGAACATCTTCTTCATGGTGAAGAAGGGCAGCAGGACACGCTTATCTTCCTGGCCGGGAAAAGACGCGGTGGGTTTGGCCATCACCCCCACCACTTCGAACTCCTGGCCGTTGACGTTGACCCACTTGCCGACGGGGTCTGAGTCCGGCATCAGGCCCTTGTAGATGGCCTCGCCGATGACGACGACGGGCTGGCGGCGGCGGCTCTCATCGTCAGTGAAATAGCGGCCGAAGAGCATCTTCTGGTCGTTGCCGGCGGAGTAGGATTCCGTGGTGCCGGCCAGTTCCACCTGGAACACCTCCTTGCCCTTGAACTTGACGCGCTGGAAGAAGTTGTTGAACATGGCCGGGCCGAAC
>JBBQLF010000521.1:0-3939 GCA_038327695.1 Bryobacterales bacterium | reverse complement strand
GTGAATGCGCTTCTTGGGCAGCAGCGCGTAGCCCTCCGGAAAGGGCTTTTCCTTGGAGTTGAGCGCGTTGACCGGATCCCAGTTGATGCCAAAGCCGTTACGCGGCACCAACTCGCAGATGCGCTTCAACTCCGCGCAGGTGGCCACGTTGCACGACGCCTCATTCTCCACCAGCAGTTCCACACCCTCCTTCTCCGCGATAGCGACCATCTCGTCCAGGATCGCGGCCACCTTCGGGAATACGCTCTCCGGCTCCGCCACGCGGGTAAACGTGAACACGCGGATGCCCTTCACGCCAAAGATGTGCGCAGCGCGAATTGCCTTGCGTAAATCGTCGATTCTGCGCTCAAATTGCTGCTTTTCGCGCTCGATTCGATTCGTTTTGACATCAGCGGTCTCTTCGCGGCGGCGCGCCGCCTCCGTCCCCGGCAGCGTGAATTTCAGCATCGGCGTGTTCAGAAACGAGACGCCCAGGCCGGCCGCCTGGAGGTCTTTGGCGACCTCGCGCAGCCTCTCCTCCGCCAGAAACGCGTAGGTGCCCCCTCCACCGGGAACACCACGCAATTCCACCCATTTGATGCCGTACTGCTGCGCGAACGCCATCGCTTCGGCCGGCGTGCGCGCGATCTCGTCCGTCAGCAGACTAATGCGCGATAGGTCGATCCGCTTTGCGCCGAAAAGCGCCGGCGCGGCAAGCGTGGAAAGAAGAAAGTTGCGGCGATACATGGGAGAAGTTCAGTCTAACAGCCCTTCGCGCTGCAAGATAGCCTGCAGCAGGTCCGGGATCTCGAAGATGGCCCGGTTGTGGATCTGTCCGGTTGCCTCGCGCATGCCGGCAAGGCGCCCAGGTTTCAGGATTTCACCCACAGCTTTGTCGATGCCCGAGAAACTCTTCAGCACAACACCGAGCCCGCGCTCGGCCAGCCATTCGGAATTGAAACGCTCCTGGGGCAGCGTCCACGCATTCCGCACGGTGATCACCGGCAGGCCCATGTGCACGGCCTCGCTGACGCTGCCCGGCCCGGGTTTGCCAATGAAGAAATCAGAGAGCTTCATCCAGCGCGGAATCTCACTGGTGAAGCCGGCGACGTGCTTGGCGATCCGCGTGCGACGCGCCGAAAGCTCCCGCTGCAACGCCTCGTTCCTACCCGCGATCAGGATCAGTTGCACGTCCAGCGCGGAGCAGTCGAGCTTGGCCAGAATGTCGCGCATCACGCCCGTGCCATAGCCGCCAAACAGAACCAGGCCGGTCGGCCGAGCGGGATCGAGCCCGAGCGCGCGGCGCTCCGCAGCAACGTCCACGGTGAGTGGCTCATAGAAGCGGGGATGCAGGATCATCCCCGACGTCAGAAACACGCGATCTTTCGGGTAGCCCATCGCCAGCGCCTGCTGGTAGGCGCGCTCGCTGCCGCAGATCACGTCCTGATTCTGCGGCTCCATCCAGAACCGCGGCGGAAAGTCCGCCAGATCCGTGAGGATGGTGATGTAGGGTGTACCGGGGCGCACCGCCTGGATGCCATCGTAGAGCGCGCGATTAAAGTTGGGCACCACACTCACCACGGCATCGGGCATCGCCGTACCAGAGCGCCCGCTCCACCAGTCCTGTAGCAGTCTCACTTCAGAGCCGTGGTAGAGGCGGATCACCTGCTGCATGAAGCGCAGACCCTGCTCCGAACCCAGAGTCCAGCCGCGCCGCAGCATCTCGTTGTAGATCTCCTGAAGATCGATCCGCAGCACCTTCTTGAAGACATCGGCCGGAGCCAGAATGTCCTGCAAGTGCACCATGCGAGCCGCCCAGGGCCGCTGCTGCTGTTCCACCACCATCTTGAGGGCAGTGGCTGCCGCGCGGTGTCCGCCGCCGGCGTCGAAGAATATGAAATCAAGAACGCGCATTCACTGTGAACGAGGGTAGCAGAGCGCCGCGCTGAAATCGCGTTACAGGGGGCGCGTGGGTGCGCGGCATGGAAGTGGCAGTTTCAACCAAACGCTGGCCAATCGAGAGAATCCTCATGTAGGAGCACGCCCGGAAGAGAGCGCTCCCTCACGGTCGCGGCTCTGACTGGAGTCCACTCCGCTTCACTGTTATGTCGCACACCCGGCGCGCGATATCACTAGCGTCATGTCGTCGAATTGCTCGCCGGCTGAGTAGGACGCAATTCGCGCAGCCAGCAACTGCGGCGTCAACTCCTCGCTGCGGAACAAGTGCAGCAGGCCGTCCTCGCTCAGTGCCCCGCCCTGCGGCCCTTGGGCATGGGTCACGCCATCAGAGTAGATCGCGAGACGGTCACCAGCGGCCAGGTGGACCTCGGCCGTCTCCACGGGAAACGCCGGCAGGATGCCAATCACCGGAGCAGCCGGCTGCAACCACTCCACATCGCCGGACGCCCGTAGCAGCAGCGGTGGATTGTGCCCGCAGTTGGCGTAACGCAGTGTCCGCGTCGAGTCGTCATAGCCGCCGAAGAAGAGCGTCGCGTAGCGCTCAGGCGGCGTGGACTCGCGGAACTGCAGATTCAGCGTCTTCAGCAGTAAGGGCAGATTCTGCGCCGCCTGCAGGTTTGACATCAGCAGGGCCGCCGCGATGCCCTTGCCGGAGATATCGGCCAGGACCAGTCCAACGAGGCCGGGAGCGAGGTCCAGGAAGTCATAGCAGTCGCCGCCCACCGCTCCGGCCTGCAAGCAGTGGCCGTCGTAGTCCAGCGTGCGCAGCGGCGGCCGTCGTTGGGGCAGCAACTGCGCCTGCACCTGCCGGGCGAGGTCCAGATCGTGGGTGGCTTTGACGAACTGCTGAACGTGGGCGCCGGCGTGCTTGCGAAGCGTGGCCAGCAGACGATCGTTATCCCAGGGCTTCAGAACGAAGTCGCACGCGCCGCGCCGCATCGCCTCCACCGCCAGATCGACGCTGCCCCAGGCCGTCATCCCAATCACAGGCGCGGTCAGGCCCATGCGGCTCAACTGCTCCAGAACCGTGAGGCCCTCCGCCCCCGAACTGGTGTCGCGCGTGTAGTTCAAGTCCATCAGGACGAGATTGGGCGGGGCACTGGCCGCCGAGCGGAGGATCGCCGCAGGATGATCGCCGGTCTCGATGGCGAAGCCCTCGGCCTTCAGGAGGAGGCGCAGAGCCAACAGGACATCCGGCTGATCGCCCGCTACCAGAATGCGGAGTTCCGTCGACTCATTCAGGGCGAGGATCCCGGACACCACTGGTCCGTTTCACCCAGATCGTACCCTATACCCCCCATACTGAAGAAAGGGGCCATCTTTTCACGTTCTGTTCACGCAGCTGACATTTGCAACGCAGATAAAGGATGCATGAGTACCATCGCACAAACCGTCGTGGAATTCATCGAGGTCCGGGACCATCAACTGATGCGCCGGGTGCATCGCTGGCGCGCCCCACGCTGGGTGCGATTGTGGATGATCTGCGCGACGCGCGGTGGCGACGGCTGGCTGTGGTATCTCCTGGGCGCGGTTCTGCTCATGTTCGGCGGCGAGACGGGCGTGAGGACAACGCTGCAATCGACAGTGGCCGCCGGCGCAGGCATAGCGGTTTTCCTGTGGTTGAAACGCGCCGCCGGGCGCCGGCGCCCCTGCGCTCTGGAGCCGCATTGCTGGGCGCAACTGCTGCCGCCGGATCAGTTCAGCTTCCCTTCCGGCCACACAATCACGGCCTTCTCCATAGCGCTCCCAGTGGCAGTACAGTATCCGGGCGCGGCGCCTCTGCTGTGGTTTGTGGCAATCTCTGTCGCGATCTCCCGCATTGTGCTCGGAATGCACTTCCTGAGCGACGTGGTAGCCGGTGCGGTGGTGGGCTGCCTTTTGGGACGGATCGCGATGGCACTGATCTAGACGGCGTCACACAGCCGCCGGACGGCATCGGCTGCGAGTTTCGCGGCGTGCTTCGATTCGGCCGGAAGCCCGTCCACCAACCCTTCCACAAGC
>JBBQLF010000520.1:0-3946 GCA_038327695.1 Bryobacterales bacterium | reverse complement strand
CTCGATCTGGCCATGCACGGCGAAGAAGGTTACAATCTGGAGTCCTGAGCGAGGTAAACCATGAAGAAAATTGAAGCGATCATTCAGCCGTTCAAACTGGAAGAAGTCAAAGAGGCGATGAAAGGGATCGGCATCGACGGGATGACGATCATGGAGGTGCGCGGCCACGGCCGCCAGAAAGGACACAAGGAGGTTTACCGCGGCCAGGAATATGAAGTGGACCTGCTGCCCAAGGTGAAGGTGGAGATGGTCATCGCCGATGCGCGGGTGGACGAAGTGGTGGCCACGTTGGCCAAGGCAGCCCGCAGCGGCAAGATCGGCGACGGAAAGATCTTCATACTGGCCGTGGAAGAAGCGATCCGGATTCGCAATGACGACCGCGGCGAAGCAGCGCTGTAAAGAGGAGCTCGAACTCCTTCGTCAACAGTTTCTTCAGGACGGGGACCCGCAACCCGTCCTGAAGAGCCGCACGGCGCTGGTGGACTCGCTCGTTCTGGAGGCTTTCTCGCTGGCGTTACTGCCCGCCTTCCCCGAAGGCATCACGCTGCTGGCGGTGGGCGGCTATGGACGCCGCGAGCTGTTCCCTCATTCCGATGTGGACCTGCTGGTGCTGGTCCGGCGGCCGTTTGATTCCGTGGCTTCGCGCAACGCGCTGAGCGACTTTCTCAAGCTGCTGTGGGACTCCGGGCTGCGCGCCTCCCACTCCGTGCGCACCGTGGAGGAGTGCTGCTCCATCCATGAAGGCAATTTCGAACTGACGGTCTCCCTGCTGGATGAGCGCATCCTCACCGGCGACCGCACCCTCTATGAGGCGCTGCGCACGCGCTTCTCCAAGTTTCTGATCACCGAACGGCGCGATCTGACCCGCCGCATGTGCCGCATGGCGCGCGCCCGGCACGCCCGTTTTCACAACACCATCTACCGGCTGGAACCCGATATCAAGGAGACGCCCGGCGGGCTGCGAGACCTGCAATCGTCCCACTGGCTGCGCCTGCTGCGCGATCAGAACGCGGCCGCCGAACCGGAGGATGACGACCCGCGGCACACCACGTTTATGGCCTCCGTGCGCTGCTTCCTGCACTTTCGCGCCGGCCGCGACAACAACCTGCTGAACTTCGAGGCCCAGGACGAACTGAGCGCCGCGCCGTTTTCGCCGTGGCCCGATCCGGCCGAGTGGATGCGCGCCTACTACCGCCACGCGTCGCACATTCTGCGCAAATCGATCTCCGATCTGGAGAACGGCGAGGCGCTGGACCGCAACATGATGGCCAACTTCCGCGACTGGCGCGCGCGCCTGTCCAACTCCGAGTTCACCGTCTCGCGGGATCTGGTCTTTCTCCGCAAGCCGCAGGATCTGGACACTGACCCGGATCTCGCCCTGCGCCTGTTCCGCTTTGTCGCCCGCCACGGCGTTCCGCTGGCGCGCCAGACTGAGCAGCGGCTCATCTCCCATCTTCTGACGTGGTCGCACCATTTCAGCCGGAAGCCGCCTGCGGCCGCTTTCTGGCGCGAGTTTCTGAACCAGCCGCACACGCCGGAAGCTCTGCGGGCCATGCGTTCGTCCGGCTTCCTGGCGGTGATTCTGCCGGAGTGGGAGCGCATCGATCACCTGGTGGTGCGCGACTTCTATCACCAGTACACGGTGGATGAGCACACGCTGGTGACCATCGATGTCCTGGCAGGTTTGAAGGAGTCCACCGAGCCGGCGGCGGTGCGGCTGGCCGGGCTGGCGGAAGAGTCTCACGATCAACTCTGGCTGCTGCAACTGGCGCTGCTGTTGCACGACATCGGAAAGGGCTCCGGCCGCGAACACAGCCAGGAGGCGGCGCGGTTGGCCGCCCTGTTCCTGGACCGGATCGGCGCGCCGGAGCTGGACCGGGATCAGGTTCTGTTCCTGATTGAGAATCACCTGGCGCTGTCGGCAGCCATGCAGACCCGCGATCTGGCGGACCCGGCGACGGCGGACGCTCTGGCTGCCCAGTTCAAGACGGTGGAGCGCCTGGGCCTGCTCACGCTGATGACCTATGCCGACATCAGCGCGGTGAACTCGACGGCGATGACGCCGTGGCGCATGGAGCAACTCTGGCGCTTATACCGGACCGTCTACCGGCAGCTCTGCGGAGGCCTCACCATGGAGAGGACCACGGACTCGCGGATCGCCTACGGCGACGTGACGCCCCTGCTGGCGGAGTTTCTGGAAGGTCTGCCGGGGCGCTATCTCTGGACTCACACGCGCGACCAGGCGCAGGCCCACGCGCACCTGTATGACCAGGCGAAGCTGAGCGGCGCGGCCATTGCCGTGGAGCGGCGGGATGGCTCCTGGCATCTGGCTGTGATCGCCTCGGACCGCCCGTTTTTGTTTGCGTCCATCGCCGGCGCGCTGTCTTCCTTCGGGTTGGACATCCTGAAGGCGGAGGCCTTTTCCAACAAAGGCGGCTATGTCGCCGATACATTTGTCTTCCATGATCCGCACCGCTCGCTGGACTTGAATCCGCCGGAGGTGGAGCGCCTGCGCGCCGTCCTGAAGAAAGTGACGACAGGGCAGCTGCGCGTGGAAGAACTGTTGCGGAACCGGCCGGTGAAGGCGCCGCCCAGCCGGCTGGGGGCCATTCAGCCGTCGGTGGGCCTGGACAACGACGCCTCTCCGTCGGCGACGATCTTTGAGGTGGTGGCGCAGGACCGGCCGGGTTTGCTTCATCATCTGAGTTCTGCCATTTCGCGGGCCAACGGCAATATTGAAGTGGTGCTGGTAGACACCGAGGCGCACAAGGCGATTGACGTATTCCATGTGACCAGCGCCGGCGCCAAGCTGGACGGCCCAGCGGCCGAGGCGCTGCGGGCGGCCCTGCTGAAGGCGTGCGGTTCCGGCGCCACCGCCTGACCGGCCATGGCCCTGCGGGCCGCCAAATCCGATAAAAACGCGCCCGGGGTCGCGGCTCTGACTGGGTACGGACCACTCCACTTTCATGCCGCGCACCCGTGAGCCAGTTCCGCGGGGCCGTCCGGGGCGCGGGCTGACAGGCTCAGCGCCGCTGGCAAAACGGCCGGATCAGGAGCATAATCAGGTAGGCCGCCGAGAGGCGGAACAACCTGAGGCCCCCAATGCCGTGTCATTGCATTGCGGAGGGAAAGAGAGTCCGGCAGTACGGCCATCACGACGGCGCGGAAGCGGGACCGATGGCAGCTTGTACCGTCAACCTTCCGCAGGTGCCGATGAAACGGGATGAGATCGCCGTTAAGACATCATGGATCAGGGCATAGTATCGGCGCCACAACACTATGCCTACTTCGCCAAAGGTGTGCGACATGAAAGTGGAGTGGTCCGTACCCAATCAGAGCCGCGACCGTCAGGGAGCGTTAGAATTGGGTACTCATACGCTAGGATTTCCTCCATTGGCCGGGTATTTCGTGACTTCTCCACTTTCATGTCGCGCACCCCTTCGCCAACGTGTTCATCCCGGTCTGTTCCCTGCTGATCCGGGAGGACAAGGTGGATCCCTGACGTGCTCAGCTTCGCCGGACGCGGGCACACCAGTTCGCGCTGCTAGCTCTTCCGCCCGCCCACTACCTCATCGGCGAGCGCGTAGAACGCGTCCAGATCCCGGGGCCGCGTGTGGATGTGGGTGGAGAGCCGCAGCGGGTCTCCGCCATAAACCCAGATCTTGCGCTCCGACGCCTTGGCGTAGAGTTCAGCCGTCTTGGCTCCGCGGAACCCGATGGTGACCAGGCCTCCGTACAAGCGGTCGTCGGCGCCGCTCTTGAGTTCCATATACGGGCGCTCCGCCGCCATCCTGTAGTTCCGTTTGGCGAGCTCGTGGATGCGGGCGTAGACGTGTTCCGGCCCCAGATCCTTGAGGAACTGCAGCCCGGCCATCATGCCCACAATCAGAGACCGGTTGTTGGTGCCGATCTTCATGAAGCGCGCCGCCTTCAGCTCCTTCTTGTC
>JBBQLF010000519.1:0-3949 GCA_038327695.1 Bryobacterales bacterium | reverse complement strand
GCGTCCTTGGAGAGCCTGCCGAGCCTCTTTCAAGTATTTGAAGAGGTGCAGCCGGACGAGTGCTACCATCTCGCCGCGCAGAGTTTCGTGAGCTACTCGTTTGACGACGAGTTTTCGACACTGCAGTCCAATATCAACGGAACGCATCACGTCCTGGCGGCGCTGAAGGCGCGGAGCCCGGCATGCCGCTTCTATTTTGCTGGTTCGTCGGAGATGTTCGGCAAAGTGCAGGAGATCCCGCAACGGGAGACCACGCGGTTCCACCCGAGATCGCCGTATGGTGTGAGCAAGGTGACGGGGTTTGAGCTGACGCGGAATTACCGCGAGGCGTACGGGATTCACGCCTCGTCGGGGATTCTGTTTAATCATGAGTCTCCGCGGCGCGGCTACGAGTTTGTGACCCGGAAGATTTCGTCGGGCGTGGCGCAGATCGCGGCGGGTCTGGCCACGGAGTTGCGCCTGGGGAATCTGGAAGCGAAGCGGGACTGGGGGCATGCGCGAGACTACGTCGAGGGCATGTGGATGATGCTGCAGCAGGACGCGCCGGACGACTACGTGATCGCCACCGGCGAGACGTATTCAGTGGAGCGGTTTGTGGAGTTGGCATTTGGCTTGGTGGGGTTGGACTGGAAGAAATACGTCGTGGTGGATCCGCTGTTCTTCCGGCCGGCGGAAGTGGACCTGCTGATTGGGGATGCGACCAAAGCGAAGCGGATACTGGGGTGGGAGCGCCAGACAAGCTTCGAAGGATTGGTGAAGGAAATGGTGGATTCCGATTGCGGGCGGTAGGGCGGCGATGTTCCTGGATCGTCCCCCACTGATCTACGTTTGGCGGCCGTTTTACCGGTTTGTCTCGGACCGGCTCATCGGCGGGCAGTACCTGCGCCTGCGGCGCCTTCTGTTCTTCGACCCCCTTTCCGGTGAGGCCGCGAAGGATTCGGCGGTTGACATGCTCCGCTCTCTGACGAGGACAGCGGCCGCCCTGGAAATACGGCAGGAAAAACTGTTGCGGCAGAACCAGGAACTGCTGACGCGGACAGTGGCCGCCCTGGAAATTCGGCAGGAGGAACTGTTGCGGCAGAACCAGGAACTGCTGGCGCGGGCCGCGGAGATGGACAAGCACTGGAGCGAGATGCAGGAGAGCTGGCAGGCCTCCGAGGCGCTTTGGCTCAGCCTGATCCAGAATGCGCAACGAGGCGGGTACGACGGAAGGCCCCCGAACGAGCAATGACAGTTTGCCGGTCTGTCTATGTGGACGCCAGGTGCCTGCAGGATCCAGGCTACGCCAGGCGGGGCATCGGCACGCACCTCGGTTCCCTGTTGGGGCGGATCTCAGAGTCCCCGCTCCGGCTCTGCCGCCTGATCGCGGTGATTTCGCCGGACTTGCCACCAATTGCCCGTCAGTGGGCCGGCCTGTTTGACGAATGCACAGCCAGCTTGCTGCCCATTGGGCGCGGGGTGAAGGACGTATACATCGCAGGCTCGCCGATGACCCACGAGCCGGCCGATGAACTGGGATTCCAGCCGTCGCGTCAACTGCTTTGCGCGGCTGTGGTCTATGACTTCATACCGTATGATTCAGCGAATTACCTCGATGGATTCGGAGCGCGCACAACCTATCACGCGCAATTGGCTGGCCTGAAGCGCTGTGATCTGTTCTTCCCGATTTCCGCCCATACCGGGCGGCGGCTTCGGGAACTGCTGGCCGTTCCGGCAGAACGGATCACGGTGACCGGCGCATCGCTGCGGAGCGAATTCATCAGCGCAAGCCGGCAAGAGGCGCGGGCCGTTCCGGGCCCGCCCTACTATTTCGTCATGGGCGGCGAGGACCGGCGGAAGAACGTCTCCGCGGCGATCGCCGGGGTTCGCATGTTGCGGGGCAGTGGACCGCCCGTCGATCTTGTGGTGGCGGGGGAGTATTCCACTGCGGAGCGCGAGCGGCTCCGGAGTGAGGGCGGCAGTTGGCTCCGCTTCACGGAGGATTACCTGGAGGACGGCGCGCTGGCGGACCTTTACCGCGGCGCGGCGGCGGTGATCGTGCCCTCGCGGTTGGAAGGTTTCTCGCTGCCGGTGGTGGAGGCCATTGAATGTGGGACCGTGGCGATTGCGTCCAAATGCTTTGCGCACCTGGAACTAATCCAGGACGAGGAGGCGCTATTCGATGCGGAGGATCCGGCTGAACTCGCGCGGAAACTCCTGACCCTGGCGCAGGACCGCAACCTGCGCCTCCGGCTCGCCATGAACCAGTCCAAACTGGCAGGGCGGTTTCATCCGGAACAGGTGGGCGCGCGGTTCTGGACCAGGATCGCCGCCGAGCTGCGAGGTGAGCTGCCGGGCGTGGCTGCGGTAGCGCGGAGACGTTTGCCGCCGGTGGCGTTTGTCTCGCCGTACCCGCCGCAGCAGAGCGGCGTGGCCGACTTCACCAAGAGAACGCTGGAGGCTCTGCGCGGGGTGGTGGACTGCCACCTGTATACCAACGCGCCGCGCCCCCTGGCGTTGATGCCCCACATCCAGGACCGGGGCGGAGCCGGCGTGGCGGCGGCCTTGTTGGGCCGCTGTGACGCGTGCATTCAAGTGCTGGGCAACTCGTCGTTTCACTACCCAATGCTCGATACGGCTGAGCGCTATGGCGGTCCGGTGATCCTGCATGACGCCCGGCAGATTCACAACTACTACTACCGGTGGGGTGCCAACCGGTTCATCGCCTATGTCTCTGCGCGCCTGGGACGGCCGGTTGCGGAGGAAGAGGTGGCTGGCTGGCTGGGCGACGAGGCTGACCTTCCGGAGTTGATGTTCGCGCCGGTGCTGCGGCGGGCGGCGCCTGTCTTCGTCCACACGCCGGGCCTGCGGCAGACGCTGCAGCATCTCTATGGCGTAAGGCCGGCCCTGTTACCATTCCCTCCGAACATGGCGTTTGCGAGAGAAGAGCTGACAGCGCAGCATCGCCAGCGGGTTCGAGGGGCACTTGGACTCACGCCTGCGTCCACCGTCGTGGCCAGCTTTGGCATCGTGGCCCGCAGCAAATCACCGGACGTCTGTATTCGCGCGGTGCGGGGTCTGTGTGACCGCGGCGAGCCGGTTGAGTTGGTGTTTGTGGGCAACGTAGGCGGTCACCGGCCCGAATACGAAACGCTGGCAGTGAGTCTGGGCTTGGGCTCGAGGGTCCACTTTTTTGACGGGTTCCTGGACGCGGCGATGTACCGCAAATTCCTGCTGGCTGCCGATGCCGCCATTCAACTTCGCAGCTACGGGGGAGGCCAGGCGTCGGCGGCGTATGCGGATTGTCTGTCCGCGGGCGTGCCCGTAGTAGTGAGTGAAACACTCGCTGCCGATTGCGGTAGCGCTCCGTATGCCTACCCGGTGGGGGCCGGCGGAAGCGCCACCGCAGTAGAGGCGCTACTTGTGGAAGCGTTAGGGAGCCGGTATCGCCGAGAGCGGGACACCGAGGGCCGGGACGCCTACTTGGACGCCCACTCGTTCGAGCGGTATGGCTTAGCGCTTCTGGCGGGGCTGGGTTTGGGCTAAACAAAAATAGGAGATCTCCCGGCTTTGCCGGGGTGGCAGCAGAAGTTTGGCATTTCCGGCAGTCTTCGGCACGGTGACAACCGTCCGGTGCTCCTGGGGCAGCCTGGAGGCGGCTGGTGGAATGCACGCCGGCACGGATTCCGGTGGTCTTGCTGTGTGGTTGAGCGGTGCCGTGTGACGATGGGACCGGGATAGCGTAGCGGGAGAACGAGTGGGACCTCGGCGCTCACGAGAAATGACCCACCTCTGCTCATTTAGAGTTGCCCACGCCGAAAACAGGTTTTGCCACGTGGCGTGGCGCGGGGCTGGCGACATCATCCGCGCCGCTGGCGCGTAAGTCTCTTGTTTCCTGTAACCAGCTTGTGTGGCATTATCATCCGCGGCGAATGCCGCGTGGCGCGGCCAGCCGAAACGCCCTGTGGGG
>JBBQLF010000518.1:0-3974 GCA_038327695.1 Bryobacterales bacterium | reverse complement strand
GCCCGCAGAGCAAGCCGCCGCCTTTCTGGCGAAGTACGACCCGGATATTGCCAGTCTGGCCGTGGGTGCCCGCGTCTGGCTGCGGCGGCGGATGCCGGCGGCCACCGAGCTGGTCTACGACAACTACAACGCGCTGGTTTTCAGCTACGGCCCCAATGAACGCGCCTCCTGTGCCGTTTTTTCGTTGGCCCTGTATCCTCGTTGGGTCCGGCTTTTCTTTCTCCAGGGCGCCGGTCTGCCCGATCCGGCCGGCCTGCTGGACGGTTCGGGCAAGCAGGTTCGCAGTATTGTCCTGCGGGAGGTGGCTGAGCTGGAGTTGCCCGCGGTGGAGGCTTTGATCGACGCGGCGCTGGCCGGGTCGCCGGGGCCCTGGTCCGGCCCGGGCAGGACCATTGTCAAGGCGGTCTCCGCCAGGCAGCGGGCGCGCCGTTCCGGTTCACGCTGACTGGAGTGGTGTAGGGTGGAGGAATGGATAAGAGACTAGCGAAGCGGCACAAGCGCCAGGTGGCGCGCGCCAAAATGAACGTCAAAACCTCCGAGCCGGACCTCCGCACGCCGGAGCAGATCAAGGCCGACCGCGAAGCCAGCCGGCCGGATACCAGCAGCCTGACCACCCGTTCCAGCGCGGGGGCGGCCAGCCGTCCGACGCACAACAACGCCGGCACTTCGACGGGGAGTGCGGCGAAGACGGCGGTGTAGGATCGATCAAGGAACGCGGGCGAACTGGCTGCAGTAGGCAGTGGGTGGCCTCTTGTGTTCTACTGAATCGGTCAGGATTGGGAGGTTGCTCATTTGAAACGTTCGACCATCGCTTCAATCGTCACCGACGCGCATTTCTGGGTGCCCGTGGTCGTACTGGTGATCGGGACAGCCTTGCTGTCGGTGTTGAGGTAGAGCCGTGAGCGGACGGGTAAGTACCGCCCCGGCTCAGTCGCCGAGATCCCTGCATGTGCTGGGCGTGCTCTGCGGGCTGGCCGCAGGCGCCTGGTTGGGGGCCGCTGAGGCGCCCACCAAGCTGGTGACCATGGGCTTTTCGCCCTTCGTGATCTCGCTGGGCATGGTGGCCGGCGTGTTTGTCGCGCGCTGGACCGTGCCGATGGCGCTGAAGGGCACGAGCTACATTTGGTGGGATTTGAAGGAGAAGCCCCACCTCATCGTCTGGGCACTTCTGGCCGGGATGTTGTGGGCCGTGGCTAACACGCTGACGGTGTTCGCCATCCGCGATGTCGGTCTATCCATCGCATTTCCATTGTGGAATCTGAACAGCCTGGTTGGACTGTTCTGGGGGTGGCTGCTGTTTAACGAACTGCGTGGCGCGGGTGCCAGGCAGTGGGCGAAAGTGCTGGGTGGCGGCACGGCGCTACTGATCGGCGCGTGCGTCCTGGCCTATGCGACCACGCAGGGCGCTGGTGGGGCCCATCGCGGCTCCGCCATGGGCATTCTGGCCGCGCTCGGTGCGGGGTTGCTCTGGGGGACGATGTACATTCCCTACCGCAAGGCCTACATCAGCGGCATGAATCCCCTGTCGTTCGTCACCGTGTTCACTTTCGGTGAGCTGGGCACCACGCTGGCGCTGGCGTTGCTGTTTCACGGCGGCGTGGACGGGTTGACGCTGGAACTGGCAAAGGCCAAGCCAGCGCTCTTCTGGCTCTTTATAGGAGGCTTCTGCTGGGTGATCGGCGACCTGTTTCAGCAGTACGCCGCGAAATACATCGGCATTGGCCGGGGCATCCCCCTGTCGAACACAAATCAGCTTTGGGGGCTGGCCTGGGGTGCGCTGGTGTTTGGCGAACTGGCAGGACTGGGTGGCCCCGCATTGGCTTCCGTCCTGGCCGGCTCGCTGATCATGATTGCCGGAGCAGCGGCCATCGGCACGGCCGAGGCGCCAGCTTCGGAGCAGGCGGCGTGGCGCAAGGCGGTGGATCGGGAGTGCCGCCGTTACGGGCTGGATCCGGAGCGTGTGGCGGCTGTCCTGCAGGGCCGGGATCCGCTGGCTCAGGAAACGCCGGCACGCAGTTGGTGGGAGGGCCTGGTGGTGGTGGTGGCGCTCGGCCTGTTTGTGTGGCTGGCGGCATTTGCCACAGTCCCTCAACTGCAGTTCCACGTCCCTTGGGCGCTGGTTCTGGCCGCGCTGACGCTGGTCTTCCTGGCGGTGGGCGCGGTGACGCTGTGGCGGCGAACACGCTTTTCTTAGACGCCGGGCCTGACCGTGTCGCCCGGACACATCGAGTGGTGCTGATTGACCCATCCGGCTCTAATGGGATAGAGTCACAGTGTCGATAGTCATGTGAGCGTCATATTCTCCGAGGCTGTTTTTGAAGGCTCGAATGAACATCTGTAATCATCTCCCGGGCAAGCTCCTGGTTCTCCTGGCACTGCTACCCATTGCCTCTGCTCTTGCCCATGCTCAGCACTCTACCCTCCCTGGGGTCATCGCCGGCAGCCTTGTACCAGTGGGTAGCGTTCCAGTGGGTAGCGTTCCAGTGGGTAGCGTGGTGCCTGCCGCCCGGGTCGGCGATGCCATTCCGATGGACGGGATCGAGGAAGTGGCTGCCACCGTGCTGAAGCCGTCTGTACCTCCGCCGCCCCGGGTGGTATCGGGGGAGCCGCAAACTCCGGCTCAGAAGGCTATCCGCGAGGCTGATCGTCACTTTCAATTCGGCAAGTTCCATCTTCAGGAGGGCAACACGGCGGAAGCGCGGGTTGAGTTCGACGCCGCGATTGACACACTGCTGGACGTTCCCGAGTCGATTGCGGATCGGGGCTCGGTCGAGAAACGGTTTGAGGATCTGATCCGTCTGATTCATCGCTATGATCTGGACTCTCTGGGTTCCGGCGTCGCTCCGGAGAACCCTGCCTTCGCGGTGTCGCCGCTGCCGGAGCTTCCGGACCTGACCTTTCCGATCGATCCCCGTTTGAAGGACCGTGCCCTGGCGCAGGTGGCGGCCACCTCATCGCAGTTGCCGCTGACGGTCAATGACGCGGTACTGAGCTATATCAACTACTTCACCAGTGAACGAGGCCGGTGGGTCATCATCAACGGGTTGAAGAGATCCGGCAAGTACAGGGCGATGATCTCGAGGATCCTCGCCGAGGAGGGTGTCCCGCAAGAGATGATTCATCTGGCGCAGGCTGAATCCGGCTTCATGCCCCGCGCCGTCAGCCATGCCGCGGCGGTCGGGATGTGGCAGTTCATCCGCGGCCGTGGGGCCGAGTACGGGTTGGATTCCTCCCGCACCTACGATGAGCGGCTGGATCCGGAAAAGGCCACTCGTGCGGCCGCACGCCACCTAAGGGATCTGTACAGCCAGGCTGGCGACTGGTATCTGGCCATGGCTGCCTACAATTGTGGGCCCTATTGCGTGGAGCGCGCGGTACAACGTACCGGATATGCCGATTTTTGGGAGTTGCGAACGCGGAACGCGCTGCCCCGGGAAACGATGAACTACGTGCCTGCAATTCTGGCCATGGTGATCGTTTGCAAGAATCCCCAGTCCTATGGGATCAATCCAGGTGAGCCAGACTCCCCGGTGGAATACAGCACCGTAAAGGTCTCGGCTCAGACGAATCTAGGACTCGTAGCGGACGTAGCCGGCCTGCCGGAGTCAGTGATTCGCGAGTTAAACCCAGCTCTCTTGCGCGGTTTTGCACCCACCGGTTACGAAGTCCGGGTCCCCAGTGGCACGGCGGGCACAGTGATGGCCGGTCTCGATTCCGTTCCTGAGGAGAAACGGGCTTCGTGGCGCCTGCACCGGGTCAGCGATGGAGAGACGCTGGCGGCCATTGCGCGCCGTTACGCCACGCCGTCCAACGCCATCCTTGTGGCCAACTCGCGGTTGGACTCGTCGTTTTTCGATGCGCCTGAGGCGGGCGAGATGATCCTGATCCCAGCGTCGCTTCGCGAGCCCGCCGCTTCCAGGACGCCCGTCAAGCGGGGGTCTCGCACGGCAATGACCCAGCGCAGCCATCCGGCC
>JBBQLF010000517.1:0-3992 GCA_038327695.1 Bryobacterales bacterium | reverse complement strand
CAGCCGTCGTTGTTGTAGTCGATGAATCCGTTGCTCCAACCGGCGCGCGCTTCGCTCAGCTTGCCGATCCCTGTGGCGGGAGACACATGACGGAACGCCCGGCCCCGCACATTACGGAACAACCCCCAAACCTGGCGCATCAGGTTGTTGTAGAAGACCTCTACCCAACCGCCGTTGTCGTAACCCTTCACATCGCAGCCCCTGGCTGAGACGGTCATGCCATCATCGTTGTAGGCGACCCCGTAGAGGAGTCTGGACTCCTTGAACGTGCCGTCACGCTGATTGAGGTAGAGGAACTTGCGCTCCGTGCCGTTGGCGACGAAGACGTCGGTATACCCGTCGCCGTTGAAATCCGCCAGCCCAATTCCCATGCCCTTGACCAGCGCCTTGCCGAAGCCGGCGCGCTCAGTGACATCTTCGAATTTCCCGTTGCCGGGATTGTGATACAGCCGATGCGGCACACTGACGTAGTTGGTGGGACTGCAGTACTGCTCCACCCCTTGTGTGGAGCAGCGGACATCGGTTTGCGGCGTCCAATAGGTGTAGTTGGAGACGACCAGGTCCAGTAGTCCGTCATTGCCGTAGTCGAACCAGGCCGCTTGCACACTCAGAGGATCGGCCGGTTTTCTGATAAGGCCAGACGCCTCGGTCACGACGGCAAATGACCCGTGGCGGTTGTTGTGGTAGAGCGCGTTCCGCCCCGCGTTGGCGATGAACAGATCGGGATAGCCGTCGTTATCATAGTCCCCGGCAGCCACTCCGAAACTGAAGCCCGGATCCACACCGGCAAGCCCCGCCCGATCAGTGGCGTCTTCAAACTCCCCCCCGCCCTTGTTCCGCAGAAGACAGTTGTGGCACTGAGGTCCCGTCTTCTTCATCATCTCCGGCAGCTTGGCGGCAGCTTGGCGCCGGTAGTGAAGAACAGGTCCACCTTGCCGTCCCTGTCGTAATCAAGCACCGCGATACCGCCACACATGGGTTGCGGAAAGTACTTGCGGCCGGTGAAGTCGTTGTTGGACGTGTAGGAGAACCGGGACCGGGGCGCAATGTCAGTGAAGTGGGGCGCGCCGGAGGCGGGGCGCGAAGCGGCAGGCGGCTGCTTCCAGACCAGAACGGCCGCCGGAAGCGCGGCCACCAGAGGCGCAGCCAAGGAGGATTGGACACATGTGGAGAAGCTCCATTATGCTGTACAACGCATGCTGGGCAAAACGGGGTGGTCCCGGCTCATCCGCCGCGGCGCGCGGCTTAGCCCCACCACTGCTCCCCTGGCGCCAGACGCGTGCGCACCCAGTCTTCGTTCAATTCCACGCCGATCCCCGGCCGGTCGAAGAACTGAATCCGGCCGTCCTTGATGATGGGTCCATCGGCAATCACCATTTTCGACCAATCGTCGCTGATGGCTGCGCTCTCGTGGGCGCGGAAGTTGCGGATGGAGGCTGCGCAATGCGCCGACGCCATAGTGCCCAATGGGCTCGCCACATTGTGCGCGCACACCGGGATGTAATAGATGTCGGCGAGATCGGCGATCTTTTTCGCCTCCAACAAACCGCCGGCTTTCGGGATGTCAATCTGCGCCAGGTGGCAGCCGCCGTTGGTGAGGAAGGGCTGGAATCCGTGCCGCGTATAGAGATTCTCACCCGTCAGAATCGGGACCGGCGATGCGGCTGTGAGGCGCGTCCATGAGTCGGAGAACTCGGGCGGCATCGGATCTTCAAGCCACCATGGACGGGCCGGAGCCACAGCCCGCGCCAGGGCAAGCGCGTCTGGCAGGTCGAACTCCCAGTGGCAGTGCACGGAGAACTCGTAGGCATCGCCCAAGGCCTCGCGGAGGTTGGCGTAGTAACGCTCATTGTCCTTCAATTCGGCTGTACTCAGATGGCGTGAGAGGCTGCGCGCCACGCGCGGCTCATGCGGATCGGCCCGGCGGCGCAGATCCACCTTCATGGCCGTGAAGCCGAAGGGATGCCGCTTCAGCGTCTCCGCCCACTGCTTCATGGCTTCCAGATCAGTGCCGCGCGGCCCGGCCGTCCAATAGGCGCGGACGCTATCTCGAAAGCGCCCGCCCAGGAGTTCGTATACAGGCGCGCCCAGCAGCTTTCCCGCCAGGTCCCACAACGCGATCTCCACCCCGCTGACGGCGGTAACGGTGGCGCCGGCGATGGACCCCGCGCCGCTGCCCATGGCGATCATCTTCGTGTACAAGACGTCGATCTGTAACGGGTCCTGCCCCATCAGCACCGGACGGCAGTAAGCGAGCATCAGTTCCTTGATGCCTGCGCCCCAGTAGGACTCGCCGATCCCGCTGACACCCGCATCAGTCTCGATCTTCACCATGGGGTGGATGAAGTTGACGCCACGGACCAGCATCACCTTCACATCCGTGATCTTGACCTTCTGGCGCAGCGGCGCCGCCTTGGCGCGGAACCCGGCCAGGAAGGCCGGTGCGGGCAGAACCCCGGCGGCCATTACAAGGAAGCGCCGCCGGTTCATGGCCAGACCACTTTGCCGTCGACGCCGCGGTCCGTGTGGTACGGGCCGCCGTCGGGGATGTCCGCCAACGGATATTTCGCGGCCAGTTCTTCATTGATGTCCAGGCCCAGTCCTGGCAAGCCGCTACCGTACAGGTAGCCCTTCCGGATTTCCCCGGTGCCCGGCAGAATCTCGTGCGAGACAGGCGGGAAGCTGTTCTCCTCCTGAATGCCGAAGGCGGTGCTGGAGATGTCCACGTGGTAACTGGCCATCTGGTTGACGGGGTCGTTCTCTCCGCCCTCCTGCCACGCGGTCTTCACGCCAAAGATTTCGCACAGAGTCGCGATCTTCTTCGCCTGGGTGATGCCGCCGGCGGCGGAGACGCGCATGCGGCAAAAATCGATCAGTTGTTCGGTGATGAGCGGCAGGTACTCGTGCGGATTCGAAAATACCTCGCCCACCGCCTGTGGCGTGGCGCACGCCTGGCGCACCTTCCGGTACCAGGACACCTGCTCCGGCGGCAGCAGGTCTTCCACGAAGTACAGGCTGTAGGGCTCCATCCGCCGGGCGAACAGGATCGCATTGGAGCCCGTCAGGTGCGAGTGTACGTCATGCAGCAGCTTGGGCCCGAATCCTACTTTGGTGCGCACGTAGTCGAACACGCGGGGAATGGTGTCCACGTAGAGCTCCTCGTCGAAGGCCCACCCCTGATAGCCGCCCTCGGGCCGGCTGCCTTCCTTGGGGCGGAGAAAGCCCCCGCCGCCATAGCCGCCCTCGCCGTATTGAACCCGCATGTGGCGGTAGCCCTTCTCCAGCGAGGCCGTCACGCTCTCCGCGGCCTGCTCCTTGGTTCGCCCGCCCACATGGTCATAGCAGGCAACTCCGTCGCGAGCCTTGCCGCCCAGCAAATCATAGAGCGGCATGTTGGCGCGCTTAGCCTTGATATCCCACAGCGCTTCGTCCATGGCGCTGACTACGTTGTTGTTGATGGGGCCGCCGCGCCAGTAGGTCCTCAGGTTGCAGCTCTGCCACAGGTCCTCGATGCGGTTTGGATCCTTGCCGATCAGCCATGGCTTGAGGTGCTTCTCCAGCGCGGTGATCACCGCGTACGTCTGGTACTGGTTGTTGGCGGAGCCGATGCCCCAAAGCCCAGCCTCGTTGGTGATGATCTTCAGGAACACCCAGCGGGACCTGCGTCCGCCGCTGGTGGTGATCACCTTGACGTCCTTGATGGTCAGCGGCGGCAACCCTTTGGTGCGCTGCGCGGCCTCTTGCGCCTTGGCGGCCGGTATGACGCTCCCGGCCAGCAGGCCCTTCCAGAAATCCCTGCGTTGCATGTCTACCTCCGGCTATTTCTTCTTTGCGGCAACGTAGCCGAAGGCGCCGAGTTGAAACCGGCCATCTTCGAGCTTGTCGCCCTGCCCGCCGAGGAGCACCGTGAACGCGCCCGGCGCATCCACGCTGCCCTGCAGCTTCCGGTTGGAGGCGTTAATCAGAACCACGATGGTATCGTCGCCCTTGGG
>JBBQLF010000516.1:0-3996 GCA_038327695.1 Bryobacterales bacterium | reverse complement strand
ATCGGGGCGGTGAGCTCCAATGATCCCAAAGTACTGTCCGGGGATCTCTCGGGTGCCGGGGGCAACCTCGACGTGGCTGGAGAGGCGGTGGACTTCTCCACGGCGGCCAAGCACGCTGACGCGCTGGAGTGCGTGGTCCAGGCCGACGTGGACGCGGTGGACCTCTGCCTGCCCACGGCAATGCATGCGCCGGTGGCGATTGCGGCGCTGCGGGCCGGCAAGCACGTGCTGGTGGAAAAGCCGATGGCCTTGACCGGCGAAGAGTGCGACCAGATGATCGCGGAGGCCTCGAAAGCGGGCCGAATTCTGATGAGCGCGCAGGTGCTGCGGTTTTCGCCGTCCTACATACCGCTGATGGACGCCGTGCGCGGCGGCAAACTGGGCGAGCCCCGCCATGCTATGTTCCGGCGGCGGTGCGCCGCGCCGGCGTGGAGCATCTGGATGACCGACAAAAGCGCCTCCGGCGGGGGTGTGTTTGATCTGTTGATCCACGACATCGACATGGCACTGCAGTGCTTCGGAATGCCGCGCGCGGTTTCGGCCACCGGGCACGAGGATCTGGCGGCCGGCGTCGACATGATGACGGCGGAACTGCACTACGAGAGCGGCTTCAGCGTGACGGTTTCCGGCGGCTGGCATCTGCCCTCGGCGTACCCGTTTTCGATGGAGTACACCGTGGTGGGCCAGGATGCTGTGATGGAGTTCAGCTCCGCCGGGCGGCCGGTGCACTGGTATGGCCGCAACGAGGATCACGGCATCGACACGCCTGAGGTGGACGCCTATCAGGCTGAGATCGAGTATTTTGTGGAATGCTGCCGGACGGGCGCGCGGCCGGAGCGCTGCACGCCGGAGTCGTCGGCCGCGGCTGTGAAAGTGGCGCGGCTGCTGGCTGAGGCTCGCACGCGAAAAGGAGTTATTTTGCCATGCCTACATTAAAGGACCGGGAAGTCGGGATCTTCTTCTGGGCCGAGCCGGATGCTGCGGCGACGGTGCGGACCGTGAAAGCCTGCGGCGTGACGTCCGGACAGCTCGCCCTCGACGGTACGGTGGCGCTCACGCCGGAAAACGCGGCGGCGTGGAAAGCCGTCCTGGCGGCGGAGGATTTCCACATCTTCACCGTATTTGCGGCCTATTCCGGCGAAAGCTACAAAGACATCCCGACCGTGGAGCGCACGGTGGGCTTCATCCCGCAGGCGACACGGGCTGCGCGCGAGGTGCGCACCCGGGCGGTGATCGACTTCGCTGCCGCGCTCGGCGTCAAGAGCTTCGGGTGCCACGTGGGCTACATCCCGCACGATCCGGCGCATCCGGAATATGCGGCTGTGCGGGACGTGGTGCGGCGGATCGCCGATTACGCGGCCACCTTCGGGATGACCTATTGCCTGGAGACCGGGCAGGAACCGGCCGCGCAGTTGCTGGAATTTTTTGTGGACGTGGCGCGGCCGAACGTGAAGATCAACTTCGATCCGGCGAACATGATTCTGTATGGCTCGGGCGAACCGATTGAAGCGTTCCGCCTGCTGAGCCGGCATGTGATCAGCGTGCACGGCAAGGACGGCGATTGGCCAGAGGCGGCCAAACCGGGGTCCCTCGGCACTGAGCGGCTGTTGGGCGAAGGGTCTGTCAACATTGGGAAGTTCATGGCGGCACTGCGGGAAGAGGGATACGTGGGGCCGGTGTGCGTGGAGTCCGGCGTGCACGGCGAAACGCAGCGCTGGGTGACGTTGAGCCGCGCGGTCAGCCTGCTGAACTCGCTGCGCTAGCGCGCCGGGAATTTACGCCGCCGGAGCGGGCGGACGGGTACAATCGACGAGTGGAGGCCCACTACTTGTCTACTCGCATCGCCCTACTCGCCATCTGCGCGGCCGCTGGCCTGGCCCAATCTCCGCAGCTTCTCCAGAAGCCCGCCGTCAGCCGCACGCACATCGTCTTCACCTTTGCCGGGGATCTGTGGACCGTTCCGCGGGCCGGCGGCGAAGCAGTGCGCCTCACCACCGGAACCGGCGTCGAAACGGACGCCGTCTTTTCGCCGGACGGAAAAGCCGTCGCCTTCTCGGCCAGCTATGACGGCAATGTGGACCTGTTCACCGTGCCGGTCTCCGGCGGCGTGCCGAAGCGGTTGACGTGGCATCCGGGCGCAGATACGCCGCTGGCGTTCAGCGCCGACGGCAGCCAGATCCTGTTCCGTTCCGGCCGGGCCACGGCCATGGGTGGCGCCAAGTTTTTCACCATGAGCGTCAACGGCGGGCCGGCCACCGAACTGCCGGTTCCCATGGGCCATCAGGCGGCCTGGTCGCCGGACGGCAAGCGCCTCGCCTACACACCGCTGGCCCCCGCCTTCGCCGTCTGGAAGCGCTACGCCGGCGGCCGCACCTCCGCCATCTGGCTGGCGGACCTGGCCGATTCGCGCATCGAGAAAGTACCTCGCGAGAACTCCAACGACTACTGCCCGATGTGGGCCGGCGAGAAGGTGTACTTCCTGACAGACCGCTTCGGCGCGATGACCCTGTCCGTCTACGACACCAGGACGAAGAAGGTCAGCGCGGCCGTCACCAACACGGGCCTGGATTACAAGAGCGCTTCCCTGGGGCCGGACGCCATCGCGCTGGAGCATTTCGGCGCCCTCGAACTCTATGATCTGAAGTCGGGCAAGGTGACCCCGGTGCCGGTAAAGCTGAGCGCGGACGTCGCCGGCGTGCGCCCCTACTACGACAAGGTGGCCCGCCTGGTGGAATGGTGGAATCTGTCGCCGGCCGGCGCCCGCGCCGTCTTCGGCGCCCGCGGCGAGATTCTGACCGTCCCGGCGGAGAAGGGCGACATCCGCAATCTCACCAATACGTCCGGCGCGGCGGAGCGCTATCCGGCGTGGTCGCCCGATGGCCAGCAGATCGCCTACTTCTCTGATGAGAGCGGCGAGTATCAGCTCCACATCGCGCCGCAGTCCGGCATGGGTGCGGTGAAGAAAATCGACATCGGCTGGAAGTCGTTTTTCTACTACCCCACGTGGTCGCCCGACGGGAAGAAGATCCTGTTTCGCGACTCCAATCTGCAGGTGGCTTACATCGAACTCGAGACCGGCAAGGTCGTCAAAGTGGACACCGATTACTACGATGTGCCGGAGCGCGACGAGGTGAACCCGTCCTGGTCGCCTGACTCCAAGTGGATCGTCTACAGCAAGCTCCAGCGCAACTTCCTGCGCGCGGTCCACGTGTACTCGCTGGCCAGTGGCAAAGCCACGCAGATCAGCGACGGCCTCAGTGACCAGCGTCACGCCGCGTTTGACAAAGGCGGCCGCCACATCTTCTTCACGGCCAGCACCAACACGGGCTTCACCACCGGCTGGCTGGATATGTCCTCCCTCGGCCGCACCATCAGCCGCAACGTCTACGTGGTGGTGCTGCGCAATGACGACCCGTCACCGCTGGCGCCGGAGAGCGATGAAGAGAAAGCCGAACCGGCCAAGAAAGACGACGCCAAGAAGGACGACGCCAAAAAGACGGAGGACGTCCGCATCGACTTCGACGGCATCGGCCAGCGCATCCTGGCGCTGCCCATTCCGGCGAAAAGCTACTCGCGGATTGCCACCGGAAAAGCCGGCGTGTTCTACCTGCAGGAAGATCCCGCCATACGGCCTCAAGAAGGCCCGGCCCTGGGCACACTGCACAAATTCGACGTCAAAACGCGCAAAACGGAGCAGTTTCTGGCCGGAATCACGGGTTTTGAGCTCAGTTTCAACGGTGAAAAGATCGGTTACGCCCAGCCCGGGGGCAAGTGGTTCATCACCGGCGCGGGTGCGCCGCCCAAGGCCGGCGACGGCGCGTTGAAGATGGACCAGATGGAGGTCCGGGTGGATCCGCCGGCCGAGTGGCGTCAGATCTACAACGAAGTCTGGCGGCTGCAGCGCGACTTCTTCTACGATCCCAAGCTCCACGGCGTCAACCTGGCGGATTTCCAGGCCAGGTACGCGAAGTACCTGGACGGCATCGGCCATCGGGC
>JBBQLF010000515.1:0-4015 GCA_038327695.1 Bryobacterales bacterium | reverse complement strand
GTGGGTGACGCGGGATGCGCCGCTGGTGACGGTGGGTGGGCCGCACACGCTGCGGCGGATTACGGAGGCGCCGAAGGATTCGCACCGGATCTGCGCGATGGTGTTCGACAACTTCTGGCATACGAACTTTGTGGCGAACAGTCACGGGTTGTTCGAGTTTCAGTTTGAGCTGGCGTGGCGGAAGGAGTTGACGGAGGCCGGCGCGCTGGCGGCGACGCTGATGAGCGAGCCGCTGATTGTGGAGACGCCGGCTTTGACAGCGACTCCGGAGTTGATGAAGAGTCTGTTTACGCCGTAAGGGCAAGGAGGCGGATTGATGATAGCTGAGCATCCTCTCGATGCGGTGCGGCTGGTGGATGAGGCGTTCAACCGGGGTGACCTGGAGGGCGTGCTGGCGCTGTACGAAGAAGGCGCGGTGATGGTGTACAAGCCGGGCACGGTGTACCGCGGCAAGGCCGAGCTGCGCGAAGCATTTACGGGGCTACTGAGCCTGAAAGCGACGGCGCGGCAGGAGCAGACGTTTGTGCTGGAGGCGGGGGACCTGGCGCTGTTCACGTCGAGGTGGACGGTGAAGGGGACGACGCCGGACGGCAAGGTGATCGCGCGCGGGGGCTGCGGATCGACGACGCTGCGGCGGCAGGCGCAGGGCGGCTGGCGGATCGCGATCGAGAACTCCTGGGGCGAAGCGGTGCTGGACTCAGTAGGCGGCTAGTTCGGCGAGCGAGGCGAACTCGCGGGCGGCTTTGCCGAGCAGGCGGACGGCCACGGCTTGGGCGGGTTGGCTGAGGGTGACCTCGAACCACTGGCCCGGCTGGATGGGCGGCCGGGCGGCGGAGGTGGTGGCGGGGTAGGTATCGAGAGTGGCGACGGTTTCCCAGGGGCCCTTGGGGATGCGCTGGATCTGCACCTGGGGCTTGGCGGCGGAGGTGTCGAGCCAGCCGCCGCGCTCAGTGAGTTCTCCGGCGGCGATGGCGACGCGGCGGATGGTGGCGGGCTTGGGGAGCTCGATGGCCCACCAGACTTCGGCGCCGGCCTGGAGGCCGACGTAGTCGTGCAGGAGTTCGTCGGAGAGGGCGCCGGTGTTGTTGAGTTTGTCGCGGGCCGAGGAGGTTTCGCGGCTGCCGTAGGAGAGGGGGACGGGCGTGTCGGGGAGCTTACCGGGCTTGTAGAGCCAGACGCGGTAGTCCTGGGCGTCGGCGAAGGGCTTGAATTGGAGGGTGGTGACGATGCGCTGGGTGCCGTCGAAGAAGACGCCGTCGTCCATCTTGGTGGAGCGCAGGCCGGTGCGGAAGAGATATGGGATGTTGGGGTTGACGGAGCGATCCACGGCCATCACCTGGGGGCCGCGCTGGAAGGCGACGGAATCGGGATAGCTGAGGCCGCCGTCGTGGGTGCGGACGGTCATGTCCATGCGGACGTTGACCTTGTGGCCCTTGCCCCAGCGGCGCGTGATGGCCAGGTACTCGCCGGGCTTGCCTCTGTACTCGCGGCCGGCGGTGATGGCGGTGAAGCGGGCGGTCCACTCCGGGACGCGCAGATAGAGGGTAAAGGCACCGGGTTTGGCCGGAGTGACAATCAGGCGCACGACACCGGACGCGGGGAAATCGGTCTCGCTGCGGATCTCGACGCCGCCGATGGTGGCCTTGCCGGGCAGGTACTGCTCAATGGCGATGCCATCGTGGAGCTTGCCCCAGACCAAAGCCGGGATCATGGAGATGCCGCGGGGTTCGGACGAGCGGCAGCAGTTGATGCTGTCGTTGGTGATCTTGCGGCCGTTCATGGGCGTGAAGTAGCAGATGTTGCCGTTGGCCGGATTCTGGGCGCCGAGGAGTTGATTGAAGACGGTGCGCTCCAGTTCATTGGCATAGCGGGCCTCGCCGGTGAGGCGGAGCAGTTGCCAGTTGAGTTGGAGCCAGGTGACGGTGGCGCAGCCTTCGCCGACGTCGTGGGGCTGATCGGCGGGTAGAACGCCGTCGCCGTGGAAGTGCTCGTGAGACGAGGTGGTGCCGGTGAGGTAGAGGCGGTTTTTGGCGATATCGGCCTGGGCGTTGGTGGCGGCGAGGAGGAAGCGGGGCTCACCGGTGAGGCGGTGGAGTTCAATGAGGCCGACGAGATCGGACATCATCTCATAGGCCTTGCCGTTGGCGGTCCTGGCGACGTTGCCGTGGGTGGTGAGGGAGGAGATGAGCTTGGGGCCGTTGGGCTGTTCCCAGGCGCGGGTGATGTAGAAGGCGAGGTCGAGGTAGCGCTGCTCACCGGTGTAGCGGTAGAGCTGGCAGATGGGTTCGAGCACGCTGGTGGCGGCCATGCCGACGTGGGTGGAGGCGGCGATGATGTCGAGCTTGCCTTCGCCAAACGTGTTGTGGAGAAGGTCACCGATGCGGCGGGCGGCGGTGAGGGCGGCGGGGTCGCCGGAGACGCGATAGTAGGCGAGCAGGCCGATGAGATTGTACTTGTGGGACCAGACGTCCCAACTGGTCCAGCGCTGATCGTCAGTGTAGGTGCCGAGATATCCGTCAGGCAACTGGGTCGCGATGAGCGCTTTGGCCATGCGGGTCATCTGCGTTTTGAGCGGTTCGTTCTGCGTGTATTCCAGGGTGTTGGCGGCAGCGTCGAGGTACTTGCCGATGTGCTCGCCGATCCAGGCGTGGTTGCCGGGGCGCTTGCGGTAGCCAGCCAGGAGTGCGTCTTCGTCGATTTCCAGCAGGCGCCTTTCGAGGTTGACCTGCATGCGGGCGGCCAGGTAGCCGGTCAGTTTCTGTTGGTGGTAGGGGGCGGGGGTGAACCGGTCCACGACCTTGTCTGAGACGGCCGGGGCGGGGGCGGCGAAGCTGATTGCGGCGAGAACGGGAACTAGGGCGATGGGGCGGATCATGGGGGGGCTCCGCTCAGATCATATCGCAGGTGAAACGATCAGATGGCGGCGGCGGCGGCCGCTTTTTCAATCTGGAGGGCGGCCTTCTTCATGACCGGGGGCAGGATGGTCTCGAGTTCGGCGGTGAAGCGTTCCTTCGGCATGGAGATGCTCATGGAGGCGACGACGAGGCCGGTTTCGTCCCGGATGGGCACGCCCACGCACTGGCCGCCGCACACGGTTTCGCCCTTGTCCCAGGCGAAGCCCTGGGCTTTGACCTCAGCCAGTTCGAGGAGGATCTTGCGCATGCCGGTCTGGGTGGCGGGGGTGAGGGAAAAGATGCCGTAGGTGTTCAACATGCGGTTGGTGCGCTCCGGCGACTGGTAGGCGGCGATGGCCTTGCCGAGCGAGGAGGCATAGGGTTGGAGGATGCGGCCGCGGAAGTTGGACATGCGGATAGGGTGGAGGCTTTCGACGACATCGACGACGCGGGCGAGGTCGCCACGGAGTTGGGCAAAGGCAACCGTTTCGCCGAATTGGGAGGCGACCTGGACGAGGAAGGGTCTGGCGGCTTCGGCCATGCGGCGCTCAGCCAGCTCAGGATCGGAGCCGCTCCAGCGCTTGGCGGCGATGTAGTTGCCGGAGCGGTCCTGGCCGATATAGCCCAACTGGTGGAGGGTTCGGAGGAGGCGGAGCGTGGAGGCCTTACCGAGTCCGGCGGCTTCGGCGACGTCCTTCAGGCCGAGGGGCGCCGCACCGGCGGAGAGGAGTTCCAGAATCTGAAGGCCTTTGGCCAGGGACCGGGATTCGAAGCCCGGGTCGGCGGTTTCCGTTGCAGAAGTGGAACGCTGTTTCATTTTTTGTTGACTCCTGGGGGGCGTCCCTCCTATTATACGAATGGACGGTAGCGGAATTGGCCGCAAAACATAGTGTCCATGCTCAAGACTAATCAAATTCGCGGGCCCATCGCGGCACTGCTGACTCCTAGAACGGCCTCGGGCCTGATCGATCGGGATGCGCTGGAGGCGAACGCGCGGCATGTGCTGGCCTGCGGGGCGAGCGGCCTGTGCCTGTCGGGCGCGACGGGCGAATACACGATGGCCACTGAGCAGGAGCGGGTGGAGACGGTGGAGTGGATTCGAGCGATTGTGCCCGCGGACC
>JBBQLF010000514.1:0-4017 GCA_038327695.1 Bryobacterales bacterium | reverse complement strand
GCGCCGCACGTAGCGTATGCCTTCCAGGATCGGCGTGAAATCAATCAGGTCCGTCACTCGGAACGGCGGCAGATGATCGGTGTGTGTCTCCTTGGTCCGCATCATCGCCAGGAGCGCGGCGGAGACGACGAAGGAGAACGCATTCAGCACAAATACGGTCTGGCGGCCGAACTGAAAGGCGATCAACCCGCCGACTGCGCTGCCGATGGCCAGGTTGATGGCCCATGTGGAGGAAGACAGCGCATTAGCCACCAGCAACTCGTCCTCACCGCGCGCCACGCTGGGCAGGATGGCCGAGCGGCCCGGCTCAAACAGTGCCCACATGACCGTTTCCAGAAAAAGCAGGATCCAGATCAGCCAGAGGCTCTCCACGCTGCGGACCAGTATCATGGCGAGAACGATGAAGATGCGCGCGCAATCGGCGAAGATCATCACCGAACGGCGGTTCAACCGGTCGTTGAGGACACCGGCTGTCGGCGCCACAAAAACCTGGGGCAGCAGTTGCAGGACCACCGCAAAGGCGACCGATTTCGCCTGCCCGGTCAGTTCCAGCAGCAGGCTGTAGATGGCCACCGCGTAGAGCCAGTCGCCCAACTCGCTGATCACCTGGGACAACCACAACAACCGGAAATCGCGATTGTCCCGCAGCAGCCTGCCGTAGGCGGAGAAGGAGTAGGATCGCGAACCGGCTGCGCTCATGGCGGCTTAATCCGTGTAGATGCCCATACGGTCTTTGACCAGCCGCACGGTGTCGGCCGCAAACGGGCGGACTCGATCGGCGGCCTCCCGCAGGACTCCGTGCAGGTAGTCCGGCTCGGCCATGATCTCGCGATAGCGTTGCTGGATCGGCTCCAGGCCCGCCACCACCGCCTCCGCCACCGTCTTCTTCAAATCGCCGTAGCGCAGGCCCTCAAAGTGCTGCCTCACCTGTTCATTGGTCCAGCCCGTGAAGGCCTGATGGATGCTCAGCAGGTTGAGGACGCCCGGCCCGGCGGTATCAATCTCCACATGCGGGTTGGAATCCGTCGTGGCGCGCATGATCTTCTTGCGAATCACCGGGGGCTCATCCAGCATTGAGATGGCGTGGCCGGGGTTGGTTTCCGACTTGCTCATCTTCTTCGTCGGATCGTCGAGGCCCATGACCCGCGCGCCCACCGTGGGCAGCTTGGTCTCCGGCATAACGAAGGTCTCGCCATACAGCGCGTTGAAGCGCTGCGCGATGTCCCGGGTCAGTTCCAGATGCTGCATCTGGTCTTCGCCCACCGGCACGGCGTTCGCCTTGTAGAGCAGGATATCGGCGGCCATCAACACAGGGTACTGTAGCAGGCCGTCGCTGATGCTCTCCTGCTTGGCCGACTTGTCCTTATACTGCGTCATGCGTTCCAGCCAGCCAATGGGCGTGGTGCAGGTGAGCAGCCAGCAGAGTTCAGCATGCTCCTTGACCGTGGACTGGACCACGACTGAGCTCACCTTCGGATCGATGCCGGCGGCGAGGAAGATGGCAGCCGTTTGCTCAATCTTCTGCTTGAGCTCGTTGGGATCCTGGTACAGGGTGATGGCATGCAGGTCAACGATGCAGAAGACGCATTCGTAGTCGTATTGCATCCGCACCCAGTTGGAGAGCGCGCCGAGATAGTTGCCGATGTGCAGACTTCCGGTTGGTTGAATTCCGGACAGAACTCTAGGTTTCATGCTGAAGTAGGAAGGACGGGACTCTTTCATCGTAAGGGATCGTGATGGCTGAAGTGAAGATCGAGAAGTGGGTCTATGGCGGCGCCGGGCTCGGCAGGTCCGATGGCCAGGTGCATCTGGTGCCCTTTGTGATGCCGGACGAAGAGGTGCTGATCGAGCCCACTCGTTCCAAGCCAGGGCTCGTCGAAGGCCGCCTGGCTGAGATCAAGACGCGCAGTCCGGAGCGCGTGGCGGCTGAGTGCGCCTACTTTGAGCAGTGCGGCGGGTGCCACTACCAGATGGCGCCGTACGAGTTCCAGGTGGCGCGCAAAGTGGAGATCGTCCGCGAGGTGTTCCGGCGGGTGGGCAAGTTCAGTGCGCCGGATGCCATCGACGTGCTGAAGGGCGAACCGTGGGGCTACCGCAATCGCAGCCAGTTCCACTTCCAGGGTCATTCGCTGGGTTACAAGATGGCGGGCACGGACAAGGTGGTCGATATCGGCCACTGCCCCATTTCGGCCCCTCTCATCAACGAGACGCTCGCTAAGATCCGGGAGTTGCGGCGCGGTACGCAGTTTCCCAGGTTCTTGAAGGAGATAGAGCTGTTCACCAACGGCGCAAAGACCATGGTGAACGTCCTGGAGACGGAGCAGAGCCGGGGCGTGGCAAAGGCCTTCTTCGAGTTTCTGGCCCGGGAGATTCCGGGCGCCAATGACGGAGCTCTGGAATACCAGGTGGGCGCGGACAACTTCCGGGTGGGCCACCGGTCGTTCTTCCAGGTGAACCGCTTCCTGGCCGAAGCGATGGTCGAGTGCGCCTTGGTGGGGGCCGAAGGAAAATCGGCGTTAGACCTGTACGCCGGCGTCGGTTTGTTCACCCTTCCGCTGGCGCGCCGCTTTGAACAGGCCTCGGGCGTTGAAAGTGACGGCTCCGCTGTGCGCGACTTGCAGCACAATGCGGAACGGGCGGGACTGACAATCGGGGCCCACCGCCTGCAGTCGGAACAGTACCTGGAGGGGCTGAAGGCGGCGCCGGACTTTGTACTGGCCGATCCCCCGCGAACCGGGCTCGGCAAGGCGGTGGTCAAACACCTGATCCGCCTGCTGCCGCCGCGCATCACCTTGGTTTCGTGCGACCCGGCGACGCTGGCCCGCGATTTGGCGGCGCTGTTCCAGTCCGGCTACCGGCTGGAACAGTTGACGATGGTGGATCTGTTTCCGCAGACGTACCACATCGAGACAATTGCCCGGCTGGTGCGGTAGACCGGAAATACCAGTCCTCCTTTCCTGCTGTGGGCAGATCGGGGTTCAGGCAAAACCAACATACAGCGCGACAAACGTGACCACGACCACCGCGGCCAGGACCCGGTAGTTGCCCAGGCCGTGGCCGTGCGCTTCGCCTCGGAGGGGCTCACGCCAGTCTGCCCAGACCAGCGGGCGGGCTTCGTCCTTCAGGGCCTCGGGACAGGCCCGGCTGGCTGCGTACATGAGGGCACAGCAGACCAACAGCATGTAGAAGGCCGTGAGCATGAAATCGTGGAAGACGAAATGGCACGCTCGATCAAAGGCGGACTGCACCGCGAGGAGGCTGGCGTTGCCAAGCCAGCGGCTGATGGCCGGGTGAAAGAAATCCAGACCGAACAGGGCGGCGCCGAGGAGGGCGCCGTATTTCATGGTGATGTGGGCGGCTCGTCCGGAGGCCTTTTTCCAGAAGACGCCGAAGAGAAATACGGTGGTGATGGGTGGGGCGACGTAGGAGACCAGGCGGTTGAGGCCCTCAAAGATCGTGCTGTAGTGGCTGAACAACGGAGACCAGGCAATGGCGAGCAGCGTGGCGACCGCGGTAGTGACCTTGCCGGTCAGCACCAGTTGGTGGTCCGTGGTCTGCGGGCGCCATCGCTTGTAGATGTCGTAGGCAAACAGCGTAGCGGTGGAGTTGAGCGCGGCCGAGCAGGTCTGCATGGCGGCGGCGAGCATGGCGGCGGTGACCAGACCCTTGAGCCCTGCAGGGAGCAGCCGCGTGATCAGAAAGGTGTACGTGTCGGCGGCGTTGGCTGGCGCGTCTCCACCAAAGGCGCCCTGCTGCACCAGAGCGACACACATCACACCCGGCAGGACGAAGATGAAAACCGGCAGGATCTTGATGAACGCGCAGAACAGCGGGCCGAGCCGCGCATGGCGCTCATCCTTGGCGGCCAGCACGCGCTGCACGATGGTCTGATCGGCGCACCAATACCAGATGCCGAGGACGGGATAGCCGACAATCACTGAGTACCACGGTTGCCGGGAAGCGTCGCTGGCATCCCGCGCCATGTGAAGGAAGTTGGCCGTGCTGACAGGAATGTCC
>JBBQLF010000513.1:0-4022 GCA_038327695.1 Bryobacterales bacterium | reverse complement strand
CAGGTAGTGGCGGGCGGACTTGGCCTCATCAGACTTAGGCCAGTCCCGGATCGCCGTGCGGTAGGCGGCGCGAGCCTCGGCCCGGCGGCCCTTTAGATCGAGACACTGGCCGAGACGCAGCCAGGCGCCGGCGGCGGAGTTGGGGTCCAGTTGACTAGCGGCATCGGTGGCCCGCCGGAGGTGGCGGATGGCTGTATCCGGCTCGTCGTACCAGAAGAAGAGATTGCCGCGGGCGTATTCAATCCGTTCCAGAGAGAGAGTGCCGAAGCCCGGCGAGCCCGCCAGCTTCAGTTCTTCCACCCGGTCCAGGGCCTTGAGCGCCTGCTCCTTGTCGCCGAGATCGGCGTACATCTGGGACAGTTCGAGCAAAACCAGCCAGTTGCGGGGATAGCGTTCGTTGAGACTCAGGCAGATGGGGATGGCATCCTGCGGACGGCGTTCCCGGCGGGCGATGATGCCGAGGAAGATCTCAGCATCCACCTTGTTGTCCACACCCTTGTCTGCGACCAATTGCAGAGTCCGGATGCCGCCCTCGCGGTCACCGTGAAAGCCGAGAATGACAACCAGGGCGCGGGTGGCCGCCGGCAGCGAACCGATGGCATAGTCGTGCGTGCCCTGGATCAACAATGCGTCTATATTGGCTGGCTCCAGTTCCACGACCCGGTTGTGCAGTTTGCGGGCGGCGGTGGCGTCGCGGAGGGCGTCGAACCACGCCTTTCGGACGAGATAGTTGTAGGTTCCACGAAAGCCGATGGCGGCGCCCTGGGCATAGAGTGCCGTGGTATCGTTCGGGTTCTTCTCCAGGGCGCCCTTGGCGAGCCGGATGGACTCGTTGATTGACTCCTCAAACAGACTCTTCTCGGCGGGCGTGGGCTCCATTTCCGGCTGGCGGGCAAACGCGTTGCCACCGGTGACCATCTCGGTTTCCAGCGCACCAGCCCGGAACATCATGGAGAACAGGACGGCCTGCGCCAGGTGATTGTAAAGGATCGGGTTAGTGGGATCTTCGGTAACGGCCTGTTGGAAAGCGGCGATGGCCTGCGGATACTCGATGTTGTAGAAATGATCGTAGCCCGTCACGACCAGGGGGCTCGATGCCGTTTGGAGTACGAGAAGCGTGGTCAGTAGTATCACTGGGGCCCGTCCTCCAAACGGCGAATGGCCCACTCGGCGTGGTCGCGGACGGCCGCGTCAGCATGGCCGGCAAGATTCTGCAAATCAGGGAGATAGCCGGGATCTCCGGAGTTGCCCATGGCGGTGGCCACGTTACGGAGCAACCCGGCGGGCTTGGTGCGCCACAGCGGAGTGTGGCGGAAGCGGGCGCTAAAGTCGTCCGGGGTGAGTGCGGCCAGCCCGGTGAGGCTGGGCGCTGCGTGGACCGGCTGAAACCCGGGCTCGGTGGTCAGCGGGGCCCGGCGATTCCACGGGCACACGTCCTGGCAGATGTCGCAGCCGAACAGATGGGCGCCGGATTGTGTCCGATGTTCATCGGGCAGCGGCCCTTTCTGCTCGATCGTCCAGGTAGAGATGCACCGCCGGGCATCAAGCCGGAACCGTCCGTCCGCTGCAGGCACCAGGGCCTCGGTGGGGCAGGCGTCAATACAGGCCCGGCAACTGCCGCACCGGTCCGGGGGCGCGGTGTCCGGGGTTAGATCGACGGAGACGAGGATTTCGCCGAGGAAGAACCAGGACCCGAGCGGCTCATTGATCAGGCAGGTGTTGCGGCCGATCCAGCCAAGTCCAGCGGCCCGGGCCAGCGACCGCTCCAGAAGCGGAGCGGTATCCACGCAAAGCTTGTACTGGAACGGGCCCCAGTCGGCAAGCAATTGATCCACCAGGCGCCTGAGTCCGGCTTCGAGAACCTGGTGGTAATCGGCTGTGCCCCAGGCGTAGCGGGAAACCGAATGCTCCTGGGGCCCAGGCGTATTGTAGAGAAGCCCCAGGCAAAGAACGGAGCGCGCCGACGGCAGCAACAGTCGAGGGTCTTGGCGAAGCTCCGCACGGTGGTCCGCCAGGTATGTCATCGGCCCCGCCATGCCGTCTGATACCCACTGCGTGTAAAGCGGGAAATCGGCCAGGCTCAGCGCGGGTGCGACACCGGCCAGGGCAAAGCCGCCCGCGCGGGCTGCATCGAAGAAGCGGGCACGCCGCCAGGCCGCCGGCATTTGGAATATCTCCTCTGGAATCATGCTACTATGCCCGGCGCTCCGTTTAACCCTGGATTGCCCCGTTGAGAGGCGAAAGTGAGCAGTTCGACGAACAAGACTAGCCCCTTTCACCCCGATGAATACAATTGTAATGAACACAGGTCTGATCTTGCAGAGGACGGGCCAGCCACCAATGAGGAGTCCACGAAGGAACATGCACAAGCCAATCAAGTACGTGGAAAAGGCAGTAACGGTTGCGGCAAGAGCCGCCTGGCAGGTTTTCGACACGCTGAACCAGATCAGCCCGAACCCCGGCTTCACGCCGAAATGGTCCGACAAACCCCTGTTGAAGTCCTACGAGAAGATGAAGCCGAAGCTGGGCTGGCCGCGCACCACTGACTCGCTGTGCCCCCGCTGCATTCCTGAAGTCCGCCAGGAGATCCTGGACGGCAAGCGGGACGTGAGCATCCTCGTCAACGAGCGCCCCGGGGAAATCAAGGCCCAGATCATCGAACGCGACGGCAAGATCCTGATGGTGAAGGAGTGCCCCATCCACGGCAAGTTTGAAGACGTGATGGCGATGGACGCCGCCTTCTTCAAGCACCTGGAAGAGGTGTTCCCCGGCCGCGACATCCGCGCGCACAATGACGCGGACCTGCATCACCACGGTTCGTCCACTATCACGCACGGTCGCGGTTCGGTGCTCACCATCGATCTGACCAACCGTTGCAACATGATGTGCGACCCCTGCTTCATGGACGCCAACCAGGTTGGTTTCGTCCACGAGTTGAGCTGGGAAGACATCAAGACGATGCTCGACAACGCGCTGAAGATCAAGCCCCGGCGCCAGATGTCGGTGCAGTTTTCCGGTGGCGAGCCAACGTTGTCCCCGTTCTTCCTGGATGCGGTGCGGTACTGCAAGAAGGTCGGCTACAACTCGGTGCAGGCGGCCACAAACGGCATTGAGTTCGCCAAGTCCAAGGAGTTTGCCCAGCAGGCGGCCGAAGCCGGTCTCCGCTACGCCTACCTCCAGTTTGACGGCATCGGCAACGCGGCCAACTCCCATCGCGCGGTGGGCAACCTGTTCGACGTGAAACTGCGCGCGATTGAGAACCTGCACTCGGCCGGTGTGGACATTGTGCCCGTGATCACAATCATCAACGGCATCAACAATGAGCAGGTCGGCCGGATCATTCAGTTCGCTCTCGACAACCCCAAGAAGATCTCCTTCCTGAGCTTCCAGCCGGTGTCGTTCACAGGCCGCGACGAAGCGGTTACGGACGAGCGCCGCGCCGCTCAGCGCTACACGCTGTCTCACCTGGCACATGACGTGAAGAACCAGACGGGCCTGGGCGAGCCGACTCGCGACTGGTACCCGATCTCCTTCATGTCCACATTCTCCGATTGGGCCGATCTGGTCCATGGGCCGAACGCCGATTGGGGTGCTCTGAGCTGCGGCTGCCATCCCAATTGCGGAACGGGCATGGCCATCATGGTGGACAAGGAAACCAAGGAAGCCGTGCCGGTGACGAAGTTCCTGAATGGCGACCGGCTCTCGCGCGACATCGCGCGGGTCAACGACGCCGCCCGCGGCCGCTTTCTATCGGTGGCCGGCATGGCGCTGGCGCTGATGCGGAACTACGATCCCTTCCAGTCGCCCACTCACTTCAAGATGGCCGACCTGATGCAGAAGTTCGACAAGACCTTCGGCGCCACGGGCCGCAAATACGGCAAGGTAGACGGCGCGCGCACGCTCACCGACATTGAGCAGCGCCGCAAAGACCGCTGGAACTTCCTCTTCATCGCGGGCATGTGGTTCCAGGATCTGTTCAACTACGACTTCCGCCGGACTGAGCAGTGCATCATCCCCTACGC
>JBBQLF010000512.1:0-4029 GCA_038327695.1 Bryobacterales bacterium | reverse complement strand
GCCCCGTTCTCCGCCTCCCACACCGGACTCCCCTCATTCCATACCGTGAACTCCGCCGGCAGCCCCAACCCCAGCGCCGAGCCCGCCTCCAGCTTCACGTTCAACAGCGACCCCGGGCAGTAGAAATCGCGGTTCGACACGCCCTTCAGCGCGTTCTTCACCTTCAGCCCCAACTGCTCCGCCGCATACTCGCCCGCGTCATTGAAGAACACCAGACGCCCGCCCGCCTCCGCAAACTGCTTCAGCGCGTCGGCGCCCTCTTTCCCCAATCCGCCCGTGTACTCATCCGGCATCGCCCCCTGCCGGTACCCGTTCTGAATCGAACTCGCGCTCTGATCCGCGAACACCAGCACGTCGTACTTCTCCCGCAGCCCGCCGCCGCGGATCTCCGCGTTGGCCGTGCTCGTGTACTCCCAGCCGAACTGCTCCACCAGCCACCGCGTCCAGCCCTCGTCCATCGAAGGCACGAAACTTTTGTAGATCCCAACGCGCGGCTTCTTCAACGCCACAAACCCCGCCGGTTTCCGGGCGCCCACGGCGAAGTCGCCAGTCTGTGAATTCCGCCACACCGGAGTCCCGGCCTTCCACGCCTGATTCACGCGCTTCCACGAATCGCTGTCGGAAGCGCTGAGCCCGGCGCCCGCCGGAAACGCAAACTCCTTCGTCCGCGACAACACGGCCTGGAACTGATCCTCGGCCACCTCCACCTGCACGCCCATCAGCAGCGGCAGCGTGTGGGCCGTCACATCGTAGGGCCGCTTCGGCGGTCCGCCCGGATACTGCCGCAAATCCGGGTACTTCTGCCGTTCCAGCAGCGTCTTCGCAAAACTCGACCACGGCTGCTGCATCCGGATCACAAACGTGCCCGCCGGATATTGTTTCGCGCCCACCGTAAACGCCTCACCTGCCTTCTCGATCTCCACCGCCCCGAAATCCATCGTCTCCAGCAGCTTCCGCGCCGCCCCCGGATCGGTCTGGGTTGGCGGCAACAGAAACGCAAACGGCCCGCGCCGCTCCACCGCCCGCTTATTGATGGCGTAGAAGTTCTTCAGAAAATCCTCGCGCCGTACCGCTGCCGTATGGCACAGGCTCTCCATGGCGATCAACTGATCCGTGATGATGTCCCGCAGCGTCCAATCGCCGCCTGGCCAAGGCTCCAGGTGATTCCACGCCCGCTCCCGCGCGCTATAGCCCTGCGATTGATTCGACAACTGCTCGAACTTCACATTCACCGGCGACGCAATCCGAACACTCGCGCTCTCGGTCAGAATCCGCAGCCCGCCGTGATAGCTCTGGTAATGCCGCGCCGGCGTCCAGTAATCGTACATGGCGTTTACCACCACGCCCTTCCGCCCCGCCGCCGTCAGGTCCGTGGCCATGATCATCCCCACCATGTTGCACTGCTGCGCGATCAGCGGATCGATATTCGGCTCCACCGGGTCCATCCAGGGCGGCACGAACATCCGTCCCGCCGTCGGTCCCATCTGATGCACGTCATAGACGATCTGCGGATGCCAGACATTGTGAATCTGGCTCACCACCGCCCTGTTCTCAGCCTGCGAAAAAATGTACCAGTCGCGGTTGTTGTCATGGCCGACATACTTCTGATACAGCACCGGCGGCGAAGTCCCCTCGTGCGCCGTCCCCAGCGTCTTCCGGTACCACTCGGTCACCAGATCCAGCCCGTCCGGGTTGATCGATGGAGCCAGCAGCACAATCGTGTTATCCAGTATCGTCTTCACCCGCGCATCGGCCGACGTCGCCAGCTTGTGCGCGAACTCCACCGCCGTGTGAGTGGACGCAATCTCCGTCGCATGCACTGAGCATGTGATCAAGACGATCGTCTTCCCCTCGCCGGCCAACCGCGCCGCCTCCTCCGCGCTCGTCACCCGCGGATCCGCCAACCGCTTCTGGATCTGCTGATACCGGTCCAGCCGCTTCAAAGTCTCCGGCGCGCTGATGATGGCCATCACCATGGGCCGTCCCTCGGTGGACTTGCCGTACTCGCGGAACCGCACCCGCTCGCTGCCCTTCTCCAGAGCCTGAAAATACCCGGCAACCTTGGACCAGTCGAGCACCGTCTTATCGGCCCCGATCTTGTGCCCAAAGAACTCCTCCGGCGTGGGCGGCGCCGCCATCAGCGACACGGCAGCCAACAGTGCGATCAACAACTTCTTCACGGCCGGCTCAGCTCCTTCCACAGCGCGCGATAGTAGCGCATGAACCGCTCGGGTTCCTTGCTCTCGCCCACTTCCATCAACATATACCGGTCGTACTTGGACGCCCGCAGCAGCGTGAACAGCTCCCGCCAGGGATACTTGTCGTTCACCAGTTCATTGATGTGGCAGCTCTTGATCCACGGTCGCAGCAGGTCAAATGACTGCTTCACGCTGCCGTTCACCACGTCCGTCGGATTCGAGTTCCAGCAGAGCCCGACGCTATCGTGCTTCGTGGCCCGCATGATCCCGGCGCACGCCGGCGGGGCCTGCGTCTCGGCCCCATGCACTTCCAGCCAGATCTCCACGCCCTTGCCCTGCGCATACTCGCCCAGTTCGCGCAGGCCCGCCCCAATGTTGGCGATGGTTTCATGGCGGGGCACATCCTTCGGAAATCCGTTCGGCCGCACCTTCACGCCCCACGCGCCCGTGTCGTGCGCCAGGTCGACCCACGTCTTGCCTTCTTCAACATTCCGCTTCCGCACCGCCGGGTCCGGCGACTGGAACTCGCAAGTCGAACCATAGCTCAACAACCGCACCTTGCTCTTCTCAAACCGCGCGCGCACCTTGGCCCGCTCCTCCGCACTCAGCGACGGCTCCACGCCGTGCTTGTGGCTCGTGCGCAATTCCACCGCCTCAAACCCCGCCTGCTCCAGCTTCTGGATCACCGTCTCCAGATCCCAGTCCTTCAGGACGTTGTAGGTCACAACTCCCAACATCATGGCTCTTTGCTCCCTTCTCCTAGGCTTCCACGGTCTCCGCCTCTGGCGGCGGCGTCAAATCGTGCCCTTCCCAACGCGCCACCACGGCGCTCGCCAGGCAGTTGCCCAGCAGGTTCACCGAGGTCCGCGCCATGTCCATCAGCGTGTCCACACCCAACAGCAGCGCGATGCCCTCCAGCGGCAGATTGAATGTCGCCAGCGTCCCCGCCAGAATGATCAGCGATGCCCTTGGCACCGCCGCCACACCCTTCGACGTCAACATCAGCGTCAGCATCATCATGATCTGCTCATGCCAGCTCAGATGCACGCCCGCCGCCTGCGCGATGAATACCGACGCCATCGACAGGTACAACGTCGTCCCATCGAGATTGAAGCTATACCCGGTGGGCAGCACGAACGCCACAATATGCCGCGGCACGCCGAAGCTCTCCATGTTCTTCAACGCCATCGGCAGTGCCGCTTCGCTCGACGCCGTCGAGAATGCCAGGATATATGGGTCCTTCACCCAGAACCAGAACCGCCCCAGCGGGATCTTGGCAATCACCACCACAGCGCCCAGTACCACCACTACAAACACGATGAGCGCGCCGTACAACGTCAGCACCAGCTTGCCCAGGCCCAGCAGGACGCCGATCCCCTTTGAGCCCACCGTCGCCGCCATCGCCGCACCCACGCCCAGCGGCGCCAGATACATCACGTACTTCGTGTACTCAAACATGACATCGGCCAGCGATTGCAGGAACGTCACCACCGGCTGCGCCTTCGCCCCGATCATCGTGCACGCCGTTCCGAACAGGAAGCAGAACACCACCATCTGCAACACCTCGCCCTTCGCCATCGAGTCGAAGATCGAGTTCGGGAACGTGTGTTCCAGGATCTGTACCAGGGACGGTTTCACCTGCGGCAGGCCGGTCTGCGCCGCCCGGTCGATGCTCAGCCCGGCGCCCGGCTGCACCCAGTTCACCGCCACCAGCCCGACGAACAGGGCGGCCGTCGTGACGATTTCAAAGTAGATGATCGCCTTCAGGCCGATGCGCCCCATCTCCTTGGCCGAGCCGGACCCCGCAATGCCCACCACCAGCGTGGCGAAC
>JBBQLF010000511.1:0-4032 GCA_038327695.1 Bryobacterales bacterium | reverse complement strand
CCGGCGCTATGGCGTCATCTTCACAACGCCTTCCATGGAAATAGCAAGACCCGGCAGGGTGGTTAAACCATGAACATGCCGCCGTTGATCTCGATGGTCTGGCCGATGATGTTTGCGGCCGCCTCCGGGCACAGAAACAGCCCATCTCCGGCCCAGCCGGCGCGCTGGACCCGAGCCCGCGCTATGGCGTCATCTTCACAACGCCTTCAATGGAGAAAACAAGACCCGGTAGGGTGGTTAAACCATGAACATGCCGCCGTTGATCTCGATGGTCCGGCCTGATGTTGTTGGCCGCCGGCGGGCACAGAAACAGCCCCTCCGGCCCAGCCGGCGCTATGGCGTCATCTTCACAACGCCTTCCATGGAAATAGCAAGACCCGGCAGGGTGGTTAAACCATGAACATGCCGCCGTTGATCTCGATGGTCTGGCCGATGATGTTGGCGGCCGCCTCCGAGCACAGAAACAGCACAACTGCGGCCATGTCGCCGTTGGACGACAGACGGCCCTGCGGCGTCATCTTCACCACGCCTTCGAGAATCTCGCGCGTGGAAAACTTCGCATGGAAATCGTTATCCACCGTGCCCGGGCTAATCGCGTTAACCCGCACGCCAAACGGCGCCAGTTCCTTCGCCATCCCCTTCGTCATGCAGGCCACCGTCGCCTTGGATGCAGCGTAAAGCGTCGCGCCGGGGCCGCCACCGTTGCGGGCCGCGATGGAACTCAGGTTCACGATCACTCCGCTGCCTCGCGCCGCCATGGGCGCCGCCACCGCCTGTGCGATGAACCACGCACTCTTGGCGTTCAGGTCCATGACGCGGTTGTACAGCGCAAAGGTCGTCTCAGCCAGCTTGGCGCGCTGCAGCAACGAGCCGGCGTTGTTGATGAGGATATCAATGGAAGCGGCCAGCGGTGCCAGCGCCGCCAGGAAGGCCTGGATGCCCTCCTCCGTGGAGAGGTCGCCCGGTAGAAGGACCGCCTCGGCGCCGGCCGCGCGAACGTCGGCGGCCGTCTCTTCCGCACCGGCGCGGAACGATCCGTAGTGAATGATGATCCGCGCGCAACCGGCCCGAGCCAATGCGCTGGCGGTGGCGGCGCCGATGCCGCGGGACGCGCCGGTGACCAGCGCGGTCTTTCCTTGAAATTCCTGGGTCATACTCTCTATTGTTTCACCAGTGCGAACGGCCTGAGTGGTGCGCCCGTCGCACCGCTGATCTTCAACGGCGCCGCCACGAATGCGAACTCATGGAGACTTTCCCGGGCGAGCTGTTCCAGATCCAGGCATTCGATGATGTGGATGCCGCTCTCCACCAGCAGATGCACATGCACTTCCATGCGCGGCGACGGAATGCGCTACACCGCCACATTGTCCGCGCCGATCGCGTAAACACCCTGGGCCGAGAGCCACTCGGCCGCATCCAGCGTGATTCCGGGCTGGCGCTGCTCGTTGATGAACGCGCGCGCGTCGTGCCACCGCCGCCCCCAGCCCGTGCGGATCAGCACCACATCGCCCGCGCGCACCTCGGCCCGCTGCGCCGCCTGCAGCGCGCCGGCGTTGATGCCAATGTCCTCGGCCTCGCAGGGAACGTCGAACAGGACGCCGCGGCGCACAATGGGCGCCACCAGGTCAATGCCCGCCTCCGCCTGCGTCAGCCCCTGGTACAACTGGCCGTTGCAGGAGAAGTGTCCCAGGCCGTCGATGTGCGTGCCCACGTGCGTACCCAGTGCGATCAGCTCAGCCGAGCTCGAAACGCCGCCCGGCAACACAAAGTCGCCATGCGCCTTCGTCAGCGCCATGGCAAAGGGAGGGTGGCTGGGCCAATGAGGCATCCCCACAAACCACGGCTGCGCGAGGTCAATGACCCGCGTTTGGGACAACTGCTCCAACAGAACCTGCATGGGCGGCGGCCTCCGGTAAAACGTAAAAGCACATTCCCAGAATCACGTACACGGCCAGCAGCATCGCGCCCTCCAGCCAGTTTGATTCTCCATCGGTGGCGATCTCGCCGACGATCACTACGGCCAGCACCACCGCCACCACCTCGGCCGGTGAGAAAACCAAGTCCATTGGCTTCGGCCCGACGAAGTAGCTCAGGATGATCAGCAGCGGAGCCACGAACAGCGCAATCTGGATGCTCGATCCGATCGCGATCGACAGGCTCAGATCCATCCGGTTCTTCAGCGCCATCACGATTGCCGTGGAATGCTCGGCGGCGTTGCCGATGATGGCCACCACGATCACGCCGACAAACAGGCTGGTCATCCCAAAGCTGTGCGCCGCCTGCTCCACGCTGCCCACCAGAATCTCGCTCATCCAGGCGATGAAGCCCGTTGCCGCACCCAGAACTGAGACAGACTTCATGACGCTCCATTTGGCCCCCTGCTCGGCAGTGTCCCCGGTCTTGGCGCTGGACGGCAGCCCCGTGAACAACTGCTTGTGCGTCACCAGAGAGAAGATCAGGTGGCCCGCGTAAATCGCCATCAGAACCAGCGAGATCTCCAGGCTCAGATTCGCCTCCAGCGTCTGGCCTGCCGGTCCCGCGCCCGCCAAATGGTGGAACACAGCCGGTACGATCAGCGCGATGCCCCCCAGCGTCAGCAGAGTAGACTGCGTCCGCGCGGCCACGGCCCGGAAATGCTGGATCGGATGCTTGATGCCGCCGGCGAGAATCGAGAGCCCCGCCACCAGCAGAATGTTGCCGATGATGGAACCCGTCAGCGAGGCCTTCACCACGTCGTAGAGACCCTTCTGTAGTGCCGCCAACGCGATGATCAGCTCAGCGGCATTGCCGAAAGTGGCGTTCAGCAACCCGCCCACGCCTTCGCCCGTGTGTTCCGCCAGATGTTCGGTGGCGTGGCCCATCCAGCCCGCCAGCGGGACAATGGCAAGTGCCGCCAGCACGAAGATCGCCGCGTGCTGCTCCGGCCGCGCATAGTGCATCGCGGCCGCGGCCGGCACGAACAGTAAGAGCCAATCCATGGAGGGTTTCAGTGTCATATTCGTCTCGCCGGACGATGGCGCGTAGTCCGTCGCGGCCGCACGGGGGTGCTGGCTTCGACAGCCGCCCAGCGGGCCAGGCGGTACGTACGGCTATAGCCCGCGGTCCGGTTGGAAATCGTCACGCCAACGGCACCACTGGAATCCGCCGTGTAGCGTTCCTCAATCAACTGGCGCGTGGCCGCCTCACTTCGTGTCACCGGCGTGGCGGCAAGCTCCGCTACACCGGCCAGCGCCGGGTCAAAGGGAAACCGGATCTCGTCCCAGGCCGAGACATCGCCAGTCGGCTCGCCGCACTCACCGCGATCCGAGCACTCCAGGTACCGGAAATGACCGATGTTGTGTACGGGTGCGTAGGTGCGCGTGCGTGTCAGCGGCAGGTTGCCGGGCGAGGGCAGTTCCATGCCGCGTTCAAACAGCGGGTCGAAGACCATCAGCCGGCCGCCATCGTCCTCCCGCCACACCCCGAAGTGCCGCGTGAACCGCTCCCTCAATTGATAACTCTTGTGGCCCTCCGCCTGAATGGCCAGGCCGATCGCCGTAGCCGAGCGCGTGTAGGCGGAGCGCTTCACGCGCCGCCCAAAACGCTCGCGCAGCAGCCGGCCGATCAACGGCAACTCGCTCGCTCCGCCCGTGACGTACAGACAGATCTGGGCTGCATCCGGCAGCGGGGTCAGCAGCGAATCCACCACATCCAGAGTCTCGTCCACCGGCCCCTGGCAGTGCTCGTAGAACTCAGACACGGCCACAGCGGTTTGTGGCCAGCCGGCCCGCGCCCGGTCCAGGTCGATCAGTATGCGGCGCGTGTTCGGGTGCAGCGCTTCCTTCTTTTCGCGGCACTCCTCCAGCAGAAGGAACTCCTCAGCCTGTGTGAGGCTATGCCGCTCCTCGCTCAGGCCGGCATGGGCCAGCGCCAGGGATGCCAGAATCTCGTCGAAGTCGTCGCCGCCCAGCGTGGCAATACTCCCGCTGGCCGTCACGGTGTAGCCGCCGCCCTCGCGGTGGACCAGCGAGGCGTCGAACGTGCCACCGCCCA
>JBBQLF010000510.1:0-4035 GCA_038327695.1 Bryobacterales bacterium | reverse complement strand
CGCCACGCGGCATTCGCCGCGGATGATAATGCCACACAAGCTGGTTACAGGAAACAAGAGACTTACGCGCCAGCGGCGCCGATGATGTCGCCAGCCCCGCGCCACGCCACGTGGCAGAACCTGTTTTCGGCGTGGGCAACTGTAAATGAGCAGAGGTGGGTCATTTCTCGTGAGCGCCGAGGGCCGGGAGGGCAGCCATCGCCGGGTCATCAGATGATTCGGCTGTGCCGCGCAGATTCGTGGAGGCGTGCATCACGCTATCGGGCTCAATCACAGGGCGCCGGGGCCACCAACAGTTGGACGGAGGTTCCGCGATGCGGGCTTCATTCTGCTCGCCGGTCTCCTGCCGATGACCGCCCCCTATATGCGGCGGGAGCGGGACGATGCCGGCTGGTTCTGAGGGAAGGTAACTATGAAAGCTGAATCTCGCGACGATGATCGCAGCTCCGGCAAAGCCAAACTTCTCAGGACCGCCGGGCTTGTCGTGGCTCTGGCCTTGGCCACCGGGCTGCTTGTGCCCTTCCTGCTGCCGGTTCGGTTGCCGGCAGACTTTCCAAAGTTGCCGGATCTCCAGCCGCTGAACCCGGGTCTGCGCGCGCTGATCCAGAGTGCGGATCAGGAGGCGCGACGGCGGCCTGGATCAGCGGAAGCAGTTGGCAGGCTCGGGATGATCTACCACTCCAATCAGTTCCTTGAGCAGGCTGCACTGGCGTATCGGATCGCCGCGCGACTGGCTCCCAGTGACTTTCAATGGGCATATTGCGGAGCCTTCCTGCAGGAGGAGAACGGGAATGAAAAGGAGCAGGTGAAGTTACTGCAGCAGACACTGCGGCTCAAGCCCGATCACGTCCCAGCGCTGGTAAAGCTGGCTGACTGGCATTTCAAGGGGGATCGATTGGACGAAGCCACGCACTACTATGAGTTGGCCGCCAAGGCGCCTGATGCCGGTGCCTCCCTGCAGATTGCCTTCGCACTCGGGCGCGTGGCGGCGCGCCGCCGGGAGTGGGGAAAGGTCGTTGAGACGGTCACTCCCCTGACCCGCACCTATCCCCATGCCGCTCCGCTCTACGAGCTGCTGCGCGAAGCCCATGAGGCATTCGGGTAATCGGACAAGGCTCAGGAGGCGCGGCAAAACGGTGCCTGGGCCCAGTGGAAGGTCGTGCCAACACTGGAAGATCCTCTCAACGGCCAATTGATCAGTCTCTGCTATTCGTCGACGCGTTTGCTCAAACAAGCCGGCCTTCTGAGCCGCATGGGCAATCCCGGCCGGGCGATTGAGGTGGGTCGCCGTGCCGTTGAGACCAACCCCGCAGACCCGGATATCCGCAATTTTCCCGCGCGCACGCTGCTCACTTTCTACGGGGACAAGCAGGAAGCGATCGATGAAGCGATGCCGCATCTGGTCGAGGGTCTCCGGCTCAGGCCAGAGGATCCTGTGCCATTGGGCGGGTTCGCCGATGACTTCTTCAAGACGCCCAAGCCGCCGGCGGCCGTGGAGCGGCTCCGCTCCCTTCTGCGATCGCGCGCCGGTATCCCCGGCGTTCATTACTTTCTCGGCCCGGCGGCTGACGCACTGGGCGAGACCGGGGAAGCCGTCGCTCAATACCGGGCTGCACTGCAGGAGAATCCAAAGAACTCCGCGGTTTACAACAAGCCCGGCCTGCTTTCGGAAAACGCCGGGAAGTACGACGACGCAATCGCCCACTTTCGAACAGCCATTCAACTGAACCCCGTAAACACCACCGCTCGCTTGAACCTGGCGATTGAGCTGCTGCAACGAGGGAACTACGGCCAGGGGCTGCAGGAACTGGATGAACTGCTGCGGCTCAATCCGCACGACGACGCCGCCCAATCCTGCAGGGGGTTCGCATTTCTGTCTTTGAAACGATTCGACGAGGCAGTGGCGAGTTTCCGCCGGGGACTGCTCTACAAACCGGATGACGCTGAGGCCCACTTCGGCCTGGGCTCCGCACTCGCCGCGCAGGGCAGGCGGGAAGACTCCCTGGCGGAACTGCGGGAGGTTCTGCGGCTTCGTCCGAACCATGCGCCGGCGCGGGAGCTGCTCTACCGGCTGGAGCGATGAACGCGGCCAGCGTTCTGTGCGGCTGGCCCTGCGATGGCGAGCAGGGCGCACGTGGCCCGCATCGCCCGGCCTGCGCTGGTGCGCCGTCTGGAGTCAGAAGCCGATCGGCAGTGCTGATCGATCTTCTGTCCCGGTGCCCCGCCAGGACCGCGGCTACCGGTTCACCCGGTAGCCCGGAGTGCGGATGGGGCCGCCTTCATGCGGTCCGCGCCACTTTCCCCCTGAATCTCCAGGCCGTGGGCGTCGCATACCAGGGCCACTCCAAGGGCGAGCCCAACGCCAACTCCAAACCCAAACCGAGGGATTGAACTTCTGCTTGGCCTCCTGTATAGTAGCCTCAGACTGGAGTCGACGGTAGAGATTCCGGTTCCATGGTCTGAATTGGCAGACCGGCTTTCGATGACAAAGGGGTCAATATGTCGTGTCCCGTCTCTTCCCGCGTGGCGGTTGGACTACTCGTCCTGCTGCTTGCCCTGCCTCTCTCTGCCCAGAACACTTCCGGTGCGCTCACCGGCACGGTGCTCGATCCGGCTGGTGCAGCCGTTCCTGCCGCTCAGGTCACGCTCACCAATCAACAGACGCGGACTAAGCAGTCCACCACTTCGAACGACTCGGGCATCTTTCTCTTCCCAAGCATCTTGCCTGGGCCTTACAGCGTCGACGTGGCGATGGCCGGCTTCCGTTCCTACCAGGTGAAAGACATCTCCATCACCATGAATGAACGCCGCTCGCTCGGTGACATCGTCCTGCAGGTGGGCCAGGTGCAGGAAAAGGTGGAGGTCACCGCGGAAGCAACCCCCATTCAGACCGCCTCCAGCGAACGCGCCGGGCTGATCACAGGGACCCAACTGCTCAATACGGCCATTCGCGGCCGGGACTTCGTCGCACTGCTGGCCACCCTGCCCGGCATCTATGACGAGAACATGCAGTCCCGCGACGTTTCCAAGGGCCCTGGCGCCGGCGGCCTTCATATCAACGGCGGCCGCTCGACTTCCATCAATTTCGCCCTCGACGGCGTGCAGAATACGGACACCGGCTCCAATGGCGGATCCCACGTCCAGCCCAATATGGATGCCGTCGCTGAGGTCGTAGTGCTCACCAGCAACTACCAGGCGGAACACGGCCGCAACAGTGGCGGTACCATCAACGTCACCACCAGAAGCGGCAGCCGTGACTTTCACGGCAGTTCCTACTGGTTCTACCGGCACGAAAGCCTCTATGCCAATAGCTTCTTTCGCAACCGGACCGGCACCGTCCGGCCGATCGAGCGCATCCAGAACTTCGGCTACACCATCGGCGGTCCCATCGCCGTCAAGAATTTCAACCGGGAGAAGGACAAGCTCTTCTTCTTCTGGTCGCAGGAGTTCGTCCGCAGGAAGAACTTCGCCAGCACGAGCTTCGTGACCACTCCGACAGCGATCGAACGGCAAGGCGATTTTTCGAACACGCGCGACGTCAACGGCGCCGTGATTGCCATCAGGGACCCCAACACCGGAGCGGCTTTCCCCGGCAACGTCATTCCGCCATCGCGCATCAACAAAGCTGGCTCGGCCATCCTCAATTACTTCCCGCTCCCCAACTACACGGAAGCCGATCCCAGCCTCCGCTATTCCCGCAATTACAGGTCGAGCGGCAGCGGCGACTTCCCGCGCCGTCAGGACCTCTTCCGGATCGACTACAACTTCAGTCAAAGCCTGCGCGCCTACTTCCGTGGCACGCGCGACAACGACGATGAAAACTGGCCCTACAGCAACTGGACTGCGGGCAGCCACAACTTCGACATGTTCAATACGTACCGCCCGCAGCGCGGCCGCAGCGGCGTGCTGAACATCACGAAGACCTTCAGCTCCTCCATTGTCAACGAGTCCACCTTCGGCGCCAGCAACAGAGCCCAACGGTTCAACCCCAGCGACCCCAGCCTCATTGCCCGCAGCAAGATGGGCAACATCGGC
>JBBQLF010000509.1:0-4044 GCA_038327695.1 Bryobacterales bacterium | reverse complement strand
CCTGCCGGCCGCCCTCCCCCCCTCCGCCCCGGCGGGGGCCCGGATAGCCGGCCCCGCCGGGGGGCCCTGGCGGGCAACCCCGGGGGGGGGCCGGACAACACTGCGCGGCGCGTGGCCCGGGAGGGGGCGCGCCGGGGGGCGAGCGGGCATACTACGGCCACGACTCGCCGTTGATGCGGCCGCTCGGCGCGTGGCCCGGGAGGGGGAGCGCCGGATGGGAGTTTCAATCAAGTTCGCCCAGGGGGCTCATTGGCCCCCCGTATTTTTTCGAGCTGATCGGGACGAAACCGGTTTATGCGCGCCGTCCATGGGACGGCGGCCCGCGTAGGAAGCGTTGAGCCTTTTGGGCTGCCGCCGCTCTACTTGAGGCGAGGGGTCAGAGCTGGCCAGCGTGAGTCACCCTGTTGATCAGTTTAGCAGGTGGTGTCAAGGGCGGAGTGGCTTAAGTGATTGAAAAGGAAGGAAAACATGCCGTGTGAACGGCTTTGGGGTTTGAGGGGTTTTCGTGGGAACCACGGTGCACACGCAGGAGCAAGAGCCGGGTTTTCAGGGCCACAACGCCACTGGGCCGCTACGGGCCGGGCGCACTGCTACGACGCCGGGCCGTCGATTTGCAGGTCAGCGTCCCAAACCGCAAGTCGATGCTGATCCGACCGGGTTGGATCTCCGTGTAGGTGAGGCGGAAGGATGGCAGGTTCGGTTCCGGTGCACTGAGGAAAGTCACGCCGCTGGGCCTACCGCCAGTTGGCGGATAGAGGACCTCGAACTAGCAATGTTGGACCGTATGACGGGAGCTATCGATGTAAAGCGCCCCGAACGCCTGGCCGGTGCCGCATCCGGCGTGGATCACCATCATGTCCTGGTGCTTGGTGCGACTTCTCAGGATGAGGACCCAGCGGCCCGGCTCAAACTGGCCGGTGAAATCACCGCTTTGTAGAACGCCCGGAAAGTCCTGGAAGACGGGTTGACCGTTGGGATCGCCCACCCATTGACCAGCGAGAAATGACACTTGCCGCAGCGGTGAATCCTGGGAACACGGGTAAGCCGCGGCTGAAGCCGCCACCACCAGGGCGAGGATGACAGCACCGATGATTGGCACGATTTAAGTGTAGCGCCGCCGGCTGTTGATCCCCTGCCTTGCCGGAGATGCAGGCCGCAGGAACGCCGCCATCCTGACAAACGCCCATTGCGGGGGCGACTGCCACGGTGAAGTCTCGCGTGTCACCAGCAGGCGGCGGATTCGAAGGGCCGGCCGGGCGTCTGGGAGTGGCGCTATTCCTCTTTGAGGGAGCGGTCCATCAGGTGGCGCAGGCCTTCGCGCGGTGATTTGCCTTCCTTGAGGACGGCGAACATCTGGCGCGCGATGGGCATGTCGACGCCGAGGCGGGCTGCCAGGTCCATCGCAGCGTAGGTGGTCTGGACGCCTTCGGCCACCATGCGCATGCCGCCGAGGATCTCTTCCAGCGAGCGGCCGCGGCCGAGTTCAAAACCGACGGTGCGGTTGCGGCTGAGTTCGCCGTTGCAGGTAAGGACCAGATCGCCGAGGCCGGCGAGGCCGGCGAGCGTGCGGGCCTGGCCACCGGCGGCGACGGCGAGGCGTGTGATTTCGGCGAGGCCGCGGGTGATCAGAGCGGCCAAGGTGTTGGCGCCGAGGCCGAGGCCGGCGCAGACTCCGGCGGCGATGGCGATGACGTTTTTCAGGGCGGCGCCGATTTCCACGCCGATGGGATCGTTGTTGGTGTAGAGGCGGAAGGTGGGGCCGGCGAAGGCGGACTGGACGGTGCGGGCGAGGTCCGAATCCTGCGACGAGATGACGATGGCGGCGGGCTCGCCGCGGCCGATCTCCTTGGCGAAGGTGGGGCCGCTGAGTACGCCGATGCGGGGTGCGAAGCTGGGGCCGATGACCTCAGCCATGACTTCGGAGATGCGCAGGAGCGAGCCGGTTTCCAGGCCCTTGGTGGCGCTGACGAACAGAGTTGCCGGCGTGAGGGCAGGCAGGGCCTGGGTGTACACGCGGCGGGCGTGGTGGGAGGGCATGACGCCGAGCAGAATGCCGGCGCCGCGGGCGGCATTGATGAGATCGGGCTCGGCTGTGACGTTGGCGGGCAGAGAGATGCCGGGCAGATAGATGTCATTGACGCGGGTGGCGTTTATGCGCGCGGCCAGGTCCTGTTCGTAGACCCAGAGGCGGACGTGGTGGAAGCGGGGGGCGAGCACGACGGCCAGGGCGGTGCCCCAACTGCCGCCGCCCAGAATGGAAAGCTGTTTCGCTTCTGGCACTATTTTTTCCCTTTGGAGCCGAACCTATTCTCTGTACCGGCGCGAAGCCGCTGGATGTTCGCACTGTGCCGCCAGATGACGAACGTCCCGCAGAACAGACAGGCGGCCAGGACGGGCCAGGCGGGGTGATAGATGAGCCAGACGCCGAACGGGAACAGGCCGGCTCCCAGGATGGAGCCGAGAGAGACGTAGCGCGTGGTGGCGACGATCAGAATAAACAGGATGAGGACGCCGAGCAGCGCCGCCGGGGCGATGGCCAGGGCGACGCCGACGAAGCTGGCGACGGCCTTGCCGCCTTTGAATTTCAGAAAGACGGGGAAGGCGTGGCCGAGGACGACGGCGACGCCGGCGGCGGCCATCCAGGTGGTGTCGCCGTGCGTGAGGCGGCCGGCGAGCCAGACGGCGAACCAGCCTTTGGCGATATCGAGCAGCAGCGTCAATACGCCGATGGCGGGGCCGGAGGTGCGGAGCACGTTGGTGGCGCCGATGTTGCCGCTGCCCAGGGCGCGGACGTCCTGGCCGCTTTTCAGGCGGACCAGCAGATAGCCGAAGGGGATGCCGCCGATGAGATATGCGGCCAGCAATAGAAGGAGGGGTGTCATGAGGCTTCGAGTGGGCAGGTCGCGAGTTTGGTGTAGAGGGAACCGTTGGGCGTGGGCTGGCTCAGGTAGAGATGGAAGTCCTTGGCGAGGAAAGCGCCGAAGTCCGCGCTGGGCAGATCGGCAATGGTTTTCTTCAGGCGGAAGAGATCGCCGGGGTTTTTGATGCGGGCGAGCGTTAGATGGGGCGTGAAGGGTTTGTGCTCGGCCGCGATGGCGAGTGTCTGGCAGGCGGCATCGCAGTTGGCGGCCAGTTGTGCCAGGACGGGCGCGGCTTGGATGCCCGCGTAGAGGACGCGCGGCTGATGGGGATTGGGAAACCAGCCGAGGCCGCGAATGGCGATGTGGAGATGGCCCGGGCGGGGGATTGCCTGGAGGGCGGTTTTCAGTTCAGGCAGGCGCTCATCAGGCCACTCGCCGATGAATTTGGTGGTGAGGTGCAGATTGGTCATCGGGCTCCATTGAATGCCGGCCGTAGGCTTCAGCAGTTGCAGAAGCAGTTCGAGGTTGCGGCGCATTTCGTAGGGGAGGTCGAGACCGATGAAGAGACGCATCCGGCGTGTTACCCTCACACAAGCGTAACCTGTGATGCGTCTCCGAGTCCTGCCTCGATTGTTCTATGCGCGCCCCACGGTGGAGGTGGCGCGCGGCTTGCTGGGGCAGTGGCTGGTGCATGGCAAGCTGCGTGGGCGGATCACGGAGGTGGAGGCGTATCTGCCGTTTGTGGATCCGGCGGCGCACTCCTGCCGGGGGATGACGCCGCGGACGCGGGTACTGTTTGGCGCGCCGGGCCACGCCTACGTGTATCTGATTTACGGGATGTACTACTGCCTGAATGTGGTGACGGAGGCGGAGGGGACGCCGGGGTGCGTGCTGATCCGGGCGGTGGAGGGAATGGGCGGGGGGCCGGGGAAGCTGACGCGGGCGATGGGGATTACGCTGGAACAGTATGGGTGTGACTTGGTGCGCGGGCCGCTGCGGATTGTGGCGGGGCCTCCGGTGAGTGAGATTGAGGTGACGCCGCGGATCGGGATGAAAGTGGCGGTGGAGGCGCCGCTGCGGTTTGTGGCGCGGCGTTTGGATTAGGTGCGCGGAGTGGATGAGGGCGTCGCCGGTGGGTTCGTGGTTCGTTTCGTGGGCCAGGCGCGCCGGCGGCCGAGGAGAT
>JBBQLF010000508.1:0-4052 GCA_038327695.1 Bryobacterales bacterium | reverse complement strand
CGCCGATGGCACTGTGCGCGCGGGACTGGTCTCGAACGGAAACTCCGCTGTTCAACTCCGGCGCAAGGAAATACTCGAGGTGCAGATCGTAATCGCTGAACTCGCGTTTGGTGTAGAGCCAGGACTGCCGGTAGAGCCAGCCGCGGTACTGCTTGTCAGTCACCGGCCAGGCACTGCCGAAGGGATCATCGGAGGCCGGATGCGCTCGCTGGCCCAGCAGGACACCCTCCGGCGTCACGGTCCAGATGCAGTCGCCGCGCGGCTCCCAGCCGTCGAGGTCCTTGCCGTTAAACAGCGCCGCCCAGCCGAGATCGGCCGCCATCGTCACCTGGCCCGAGGCCGCCCATTCGACGCCGCGCGCCAGCAGCGCCTGGAAGTGCACGTCGTCGAAATTCGGATTCGGTTCATTCTTCCATGTGTGGCCCAGCATCGTCGTGTAGATGCGGCCGCTTCCGTATTGCCTCACCCAGTCCATGGGCTCGCCCTGGCGGGAGACCTCGGAGTAGGCGTACGTCAGCACTTGGAGCCCCTGCGCCGGACCATGCTGGCCGTGCGTCAACTGCTCGGAAGGATGCAGCCAGTGATCCGGCAACCCGCGCGTGATGGGGTGCTGCTTGTCCAGCACGAACACCTCGAAATCATGCCGCGGCCCATGGCCCGGCGCCAGTCCCTCCCCCTTCGCAATGGTCACCACTTCACCGTTGCGGCCCACCGCCAGGCCGGCGCCGAAGCTCTTCTCGCGCCACCCCAGGCCGATCATCTCGTTGTACTCGGGCCATTGCAGGAAAGCGTTGTTGGCGGCATGGAAAACCACCAGCCCGCCGCCCCCGCGCACGTACCGCACCAGGGCCGTTTCCACCTCGGCCGGCCAGCGCGTGCCAGCGGCCGTGTGCCCGCCGTTGTAGTTGTTGATCACCACCTGGTAGCGCTTGAAATCCGGCGTCGCGGGCATGGCCGCTACATCCACGGTGAAGCGCCCGGTGCCCTCCAGAATCGTCCTGATCTCGCGCGTCCCGGTGACCCAGTCGTGATTGTTGGCGCCATCCAGAATGAGCACCGCAATCTTTGCCGGCGCGCCCAGGCAGGCTGCCGGCAGCAGCAGGGCCGCCAGGCAGGCGCCCGCCAGCACTTTCAAGATGTTGTGGTTCATGGCCCTCACCGTACCAGACACGGGCGCTTAGGATCGAACGCCCAATTGGGAATCAGGAACTGCATGGCGGCCGCATCGTCGCGCCCGCCACCCGCAATCCGCTGGTGTAGCTCGTGCGCGCGCTCCAACTCCGCCAGATCGATCTCGATGCCGAGCCCCGCCCGCTCTCTCAGCCGCAGCAACCCACCTTCAATCCGTAGCGGCTCGCGCGTCAACCGCTGCCCGTCCTGCCAGATCCAATGCGTGTCGATCGCCGTCACCCGGCCCGGCGCCGCTGCGGCCACGTGCGCCACCATCGCCAGCGATATGTCGAAATGGTTGTTGGAGTGGGAGCCCCAGGTGAGCCCGAACTCGCGGCACATCTGCGCCACCCGCACCGAACCCTGCATGGTCCAGAAGTGCGGGTCGGCCAGCGGGATATCGACGGACTGCAGTTGGATGGTGTGCGCCATCTGCCGCCAATCGGTGGCAATCATGTTCGTCGCCGTGCGCAGTCCAGTGGCGCGGCGGAACTCGGCCATCACCTCCCGGCCCGAGAACCCACCCTCGGCGCCGCACGGGTCTTCGGCGTAGGCGAGCACGCCCTGGCGGCCCGCGCACAGGCGGATCGCCTCCTGCAAAGTCCACGCGCCGTTCGGGTCCAGCGTGATGCGCGCCTTCGGGAAGCGCGCCGCCAGCGCGGAGATGGCCTCCATCTCGGCTTCGCCCGCCAGCACACCGCCCTTCAGCTTGAAGTCGTTGAAGCCGTAGCGCGCGTGCGCGGCCTCGGCCAACCGCACCACGGCTTCCGGTGTGAGCGCCTCCTGGTCCCGCAGCCTCGTCCAATCGTCCGTGGCATCGGCGCCATCGCGGTAAGCAAGACCGGTCTTGCGCCGGTCGCCGATGTAGAAGAGATAGCCGAGCACCTCTACCTCGCGCCGCACAACGCCCTCGCCCAGCAGGGCGGCCACAGGCACGTCCAGAAACTGGCCCAGCAAATCCAGCAGCGCTGCTTCAATCGCCGTAACGGCGTGAATGGTGACGCGCAGGTCGAAAGTCTGCTGTCCGCGTCCGCCCGCATCGCGTTCCGCGAAGCGTTCGCGCACGGCCCGCAGAACCTCCAGGTACGCACCGAGGCTACGGCCCACCACCAGCGGCCGTGAATCTTCCAGCGTTTGCCGGATGCGTTCGCCGCCCGGCACTTCGCCGGCGCCCGTGCGGCCATTGCTATCGCGCAGCAACACCACGTTGCGCGTGAAGTACGGCGCGTGTGCGCCGCTCAAATTGAGCAGCATGCTGTCCCGGCCGGCCACCGGGATCACCCGCATTTCAGTGATGATCGGAGTTTGGCTCACGTTGAGGCCGCTAGATCTCGAGCGACGACACCTGCACGCGCGACCGCCGCCCTTCCACCACCACGATGCCGGACTCCGTCACGTGGTGCTTCTCCCGGTCCGCATCCAGATCGTATCCGATGACCGTGTCTTCCGCCAGTTGGACGTTCTTGTCCAAAATCGCACGCCGCACCTTGCACCGCCGGCCGATGTCGCAGCCGTCGAACACGATGGAGTCCTCGATCTTCGAGCCCGCATGGAGCTTGACGCCGCGCCCGATGATGGAGTTCTTCACCTCACCGCCTGACAGAATGGCGCCCGAACTGACAATCGAGTCGATCGAGAACCCGCGCCGGCCCTCTTCGTCGAACGTGAACTTCGCCGGCGGATCGTCGTAGCCCGCCGTGCGCAACGGCCATTGCCGGTTGTAGAGGTTCAGAACCGGCGTCACCATGCGCAGGTCCATATTGGCGTCGTAGTAGGCGTCGATGGTCCCCACGTCGCGCCAGTAGACCGGCGCCCCGATCGGGTCGCCCGGTATCCGGTTGGTCTGGAAATCGTAGGCGAACACATCGCCTCGCTCCACCCACTTCGGCAGGATGTCGCGGCCGAAGTCGTGTGTGGAACTCTCGTCGCGCCCGTCTTCATTCAGGAACTTGAGCAGCGGCCCGGTGGAGAAGATGTAGTTCCCCATCGACGCCAGCACCATCTCCGGATTGCCCGGCATCGTGGGCGCGTTCGGGTTCTTCTCATGGAAAGCGATAATCCGTCCGCCCGGCGTAATCTCGATCACTCCGAACTCCGCGGCCATCTCCTTCGGCACGGGGACTGCCGCCACCGTCGCCTGCGCCCGCTTCTGCTCGTGGAACTCGATCATCTCCCGGATGTTCATGCGGTAGATGTGATCGGCGCCGAACACCGCCACCACGTGCGGATCGGACTGCTCAATCAGGTTCAGGTTTTGGTAGATGGCGTCCGCCGTACCGCGATACCAGCTCTCACCAGGGGATCTCATCTGCGCCGGAACTGGAATGATATAGCGGTCTTTCAGAATGCCCGAGAACTCCCAGCCGTCCCGCAGGTGCTGCAACAGAGACTGGCTTTTGAACTGAATGAGCACGTATATGCTGTGGATTCCCGAATTGACCAGATTCGAGAGGACGAAATCCACCAGCCTGTACTGCCCGCCAAATGGCACCGCCGGCTTGGCCCGCTCCTTCGTCAACGGATACAGGCGCGTCCCTTTGCCGCCCGCTAGCACGAATGACAATACCCTTAGCTGCATGCCGACTGACTCCTTGTGCGAGCATGATACCACTCGATTGTTTCAAAACGCTGAGCCCCGGCGCCAGAGGCCCGCGCCAGAGCCCGGCGCCAGAGCCCGGCGCCAGAGGCCCGCGCCAGAGCCCGGCGCCAGAGCCCCGCGCCAGAGCCCCGCGCCAGAGCCCGGCGCCAGAGGCCCGCGCCAGAGCCCCGCGCCAGAGCCCCGCGCCAGAGCCCCGCGCCAGAGCCCCGCGCCAGAGCCCCGCGCCAGAGCCCCGCGCCAGAGGCCAGTGCCAGAGCCCCGCGCCAGAGGCCCGCGCCAGAGC
>JBBQLF010000507.1:0-4058 GCA_038327695.1 Bryobacterales bacterium | reverse complement strand
ATGCTCGGCGGAATGGGCCTGCCGCCGGGGATGTTCTAGGCGGCCATGCCCGACTTCGCCGAACCACTGGCCCGCCTCATTCAGGAGGTGAAGCGTCTGCCCGGCATCGGGCAGAAGTCCGCCCAGCGGATCGCCTTCCATATTCTGCGCGCCTCGCGGGAGGATGTGGACCGGCTGACGACGGCGCTGGTAGATGTGAAGGAAAAGCTCGGGCTGTGCACGGTCTGCAATAACATCAGCGACGGCGCGCTGTGCGTGTACTGCCGCGATCCACATCGCGACAGAAGCAAGATCTGCGTCATCGAGGAGCCGCACAACGTGCTGGCGATCGAAACGACACGCACGTTTGAAGGCGGCTACCACGTGCTGCACGGCTCTATCAGCCCGTTGCGCGGCGTAGGTCCGGAGCAACTCCGCATCAAGGAACTGCTGGCCCGGCTGACCACGGGCGAGGTGCAGGAGATCATCCTGGCCACCAATCCGACGGTGGAAGGCGAGGCGACGGCGGTCTACCTGGCTCGACTGCTGAAGCCGCTGGGCATTCGCGTGACGCGCATCGCCATGGGCATTCCCGTGGGCAGCGACCTGGAATTTGCCGACGAAGTGACGATGTCAAAATCGCTGGAAAATCGCAGAGAAATGTAGCCTATCGTGCACAAAACGGCACTTTTCTGCTACTTTTTAGCAGGCACGCTGTTCGCGCAGACAGCGGAACGGCAGCGCGTGCTGGGCGAGCTGTTCGAATTCCTGCGGATCCCCAACACGGCCAGCGATGCGGCCGGGCTGCGGCGGAATGCGGAGTGGGCCCGGGCGGCGCTGGCCCGGCGCGGGGTGGAGGCGAGGCTGCTGGAATTGCCGGGGGCCGCGCCGCTGGTTTTCGGCCAGCTCCAGGTGAAGGGCGCGCGCCAGACGGTGGTCTTCTACGCCCACTATGACGGCCAGCCGGTGGATCCGCGCCAGTGGCCGCTGAGCGGCCCGTTTGAGCCATCTTTGCGGGGCAGCGCGGCGGACAGTCCGGAGGCGCGGGTGTATGCGCGGGGCGCCTCTGACGACAAGGCGCCCATCATCGCGATGCTGGCGGCCCTGGACCGGCTGAGGGCGGCGGGGCGGCAGCCGAGTGTCAATCTGAAATTTGTTTTCGAGGGCGAGGAGGAGGCCGGTTCTACCAACCTGGGCCGCTTGTTGACGCGCTACCGCGAGCAGTTGCAGGCTGATTTCTGGCTGATCTGCGACGGGCCGGTGCACCAGACGCGGCGCATGCAGGTCTACTTCGGTGCGCGCGGGATCACCAGTTTCCAGTTGACCGTCTACGGGCCGAAGCGCGAGCTGCACTCCGGCCACTACGGCAACTGGGCGCCGAATCCGGCGATGAATCTGGCGCGGCTGCTGGCCTCCATGAAGGACGACGAAGGGCGCGTGCAGATCCAGGGTTTCTACGACGGCATCGCGCCGTTGAGCGCGGCCGAGAGGGCCGCCATGAACGAGGAACCGCCGGTGGACGCGGCGCTGCAGCGCGAGTTGTGGATCGGCCGCACGGAGAACTCGCCGCGGCGTTTGATGGATGTGCTGAATCAGCCGTCGTTCAACATCCGCGGCCTGGCCAGCGGGGCGGTGGGCGAGGCAGCGCGCAACGTGGTGCCGGAGTCGGCGGCCGCCTCAGTGGACATCCGCCTGGTGAAGGGCAACGATCCGGCGCGTATGCTGGATCTGGTCCGGGCGCACATTCGCAATCTGGGCTACCTGCTGGTGGAAGGCCGCGAGCCGACGGAGGCTGAGCGATTGCAGGCGCCCAAAGTGGCGCGTCTCGACGTGGGCGAGCATGGCTACCGCGCCGTTCGCACGTCCATGGATCTGGCAGTTTCCCGGCAGGTGATTGCGGCGGTGGAGGCGGTGCACGGTCCGGTGGTGAAGATGCCGACGCTGGGCGGCAGCGTCCCGCTGGCCTTGATTGAGGACGCCCTGGGGGTGCCGATGATCGGCATTCCGATCGTCAACCACGACAACAACCAGCACAGCCACAACGAGAACCTGCGGCTGGAGAACCTGTGGCAGGGCATCGCCACGTTCGCCACGCTGTTTACTATGCCAGTACGGTGAGGGCGCCGGCTTCGCTGAGACCGGCCCCGGTCACGGCGCCGATGCGCAACTCGATCAGTTGATTGGCCGGCCGGGGCGTGGCCAGCTCGACGTTGAGGTAGTTGTCCGTCAGCGCCTTGCCGTTGTCGAGCGTGACGGCGCTGAGCGTGCGGCCCACCATGCGGCGGCGAAACTCGAGGTTCTTCTGGGCGGCGAGCTGGCGGAGCAGGCGCGTGCGCTCCTTGCGGACCGGGTGAGGGACGTGGTCCGGCGAGGCGGCGGCGGGCGTGCCGGGCCGGGCCGAGTAGGTGAAGACGTGGAGGTAGGTGAGCGGCAAGCGTTCGATGAAGGCGCAGGTTTCGGCAAACTCCAAGTCGGTTTCGCCGGGGAAGCCGGTCATCACGTCGGCGCCGAAAGCCGCGCCGGGCAGCAGGGCGAAGGCCCGCAGCAGGCGATCTTCATAGTGGCGGGCGCGGTAGCGGCGCTTCATGCGCTTCAGCACGCTGTCAGAGCCGGACTGCAGAGGGGCATGGACGTGGCGTGCGATGCGCGGTGAGCCGGCCATCACGTCCAGCAGTTCGTCAGTGAAGTCCATGGGTTCCACCGAGCTGATCCGGAGCCGTTCGACGGCGGTTTCCCGCAGGACAACAGCCAGCAGGTCCGCCAGGCGCATCCGGCGTTCGGGTTGAAAGCCCGATTCCCGCCCCCATCGCCCGAGATTGATTCCCGTGAGTACCACCTCGCGGTAGTTGGGGGCCAGCGCGCCGATTTCGGCCACTGCCTGGGCCAGACTCATGCTCCGGCTGCGGCCCCGGACGGAGGGAATAATGCAGAAGGTGCAGGGGTTATTGCAGCCGTCCTGGATCTTCAGATTGGGCCGCGTGCGATCGCCAAAGGCGTCGTCGACGGGCGAAGAGAGAAAGCCGGTGGCCTGCGTGATATCGCCGACCAGGATCTGGCCGTGGTAGGGCGCGGCGAGGAATTCCGGGATGGCCGTCTTGTGGGAGTTGCCGACCACCCAGGTGACGCCTGGAATGCGGCTCAGCTCCTCCGGGGCGCGCTGGGCGTAGCAGCCGGTGACCAGGATCTGGGCCTCGGGGTTTTCCCGGTGGACGCGATGAATGCTCTTGCGGACGTCGTCGTCGGCCGATGAGGTGACGGTGCAGGTGTTGAGGATGACCAGATCGGCCGAACGGGCCGCCTGGGAAGACTCATAGCCTTGGCTGGCGAGGAGGCCTTCCAGCGCCGCACCGTCGGCCTGGGTGGCGCGGCAGCCGAAGTTCTGGATGAAAACCTTCCTCACAGAGCCAGTTTAGCAGCGGCTCCCCTAAAAGGGGTGGGGAAATAGGGGAAATGACCGATATCGAGAGGGGCGCGGGCGGTCGAAGTAGAGGTTATATGGCGTTGGAGCGGGTACTCGGTCAAAACGAAATCGACAGCTTCTTTCGGGACCCACAGGAGGCGAACGCCGCCCCCGACCCCGCGCTGCAGGCGCAGGCCTATGACTTCCGGCGTCCGGATCGCATCTCCAAAGACCAACTCCGGGCCATCCACATGCTGCACGACAACTTCTCGCGGTCCCTGGCGTCCAGTCTGTCAGGATTTCTGCGAGCCTACGTGGCGGTCAATCTGATCTCGATTGAGCAGCTCTCGTTCATGGAGTTTACGCAGTGCCTGCCCTCGCCCACCTGCATTGTCAGTCTCAAGATGCCCCCCTTTGATGGGGGCGCTGTGCTGGAAGTGAATCCCTCCATCTCGTACCCCATTCTGGAGATGCTGCTGGGCGGGTCCGGAAAGACCGCCTTCAAGGCGAACCGCGAAATCACCGAAATCGAGCAATCCGTCCTGGACGGTCTGTTCCGCGTTATCCTAAACGATCTCAAAGAGTCCTGGAGTTCGATCAGCAACATCGGTTTCGCGATCTCCTCGCACGAGACCGAGCCGCAGTTGCTCCATGCGCTGGCGCCGAATGAAGCGATGCT
>JBBQLF010000506.1:0-4072 GCA_038327695.1 Bryobacterales bacterium | reverse complement strand
GAGCAAGCGGTGGGAACGGTCATTCCATCATCCTAAATCCGGCAGTTGCGACCGTCAGAATCCGCCATCTACGTGTAGCCGCACCTGATTGCAGCAAAAACGGTTGTCACCCAGAAGATGATCTGCGCAGCAGTTGGAACTTGGTGGCGGCAAACGCCGAACTGGGTGCGGCGGGGGCCAAACTGCCGTTTTTAGGATGATGGGTCCTAACCCGGACACGCGCAACCACACTTCGCCCGCGCCCGGCGCGAATGGCTGCGTGCACCAATCGGATGCGCGACGAACTCCGCCGCCCCTAAGGGCCCGGCACGGAACAACCCTGGCAGCCCGGCACGCCCGTCGCGGTAGGAATGCCGTTGCCGCCCCCCCCCCCCCCCCACAGACCCGTACTTGCAGGAACTACTGCATACGGTTCTTACCTTGGATGTGACGCCTCCCGGCGTCTGGCGTCGAAACGAGCGTCCGGATATGCATGCACCACGTGAGGAATAGGCAACCAACAGTCCAAGACCGGCCCCAGCTTCTTCCAGCTTCTTCCAGGTGGGCCGCCGTTGACCGCGCTGGCACAGAGTTCTGTGCCAGAGGCGAGCCACCTGATGCCGGAATCGTGACAGGATCGGCAGATTCCCCGGGACCGCATGGTATTGGTAGTAACCGCATAGCACGCTCTGCAGCCATTTTCCGGCCTGCGCAATCGGCAGATGCATCTTCCAGCGGAGTTCCTGCTACAGTTCCAGCAGTTTCTTCCGCCTTCGTTTGCCGTCCGTAATGCGCCGGACTTCGAACCTGCCCAGCCTGTTGTTCCCGCAGATGTGCTGGAATCCCAGGAAGGTGGACGCCTCCAGCTTTCCCTCTCCACGCTCGGCCCGGTTCATCGCCGCAAACCGCCCGAACCGGATCAGCCGCGTCTTGTCTTCATTCAGCTCCAGCCCATACTCGTGCAGATGCTCCTTCAGTTCCCTGAGATAGCGTTCTGCCTCGTCCTGGCGCTCGAAGCCGAGGATGGCATCGTCGGCGTAGCGCACGATGGTGATCTCGCCCCGCGCCGCTTGCCTCCACTGATCCGTCCACTGATCGAGCACATAGTGCAGATACACGTTGCTGAGCAGCGGCGAGATCACCACGCCCTGGGGCGTTCCTGCTTCCGTCTCCGGCCACACGCCGTCCTCCATCACCCCCGCCTTCAGCCATTTCTGAATCAGGCGCAGGACTCTTGGACCGGCGATTCGTTGCTCGATGAGCTGGACCAGCTTTTCGTGCGAAATGTGACCGAAAAAGCTCTTTAAGTTTAGATCGAGAATCCAGTTCACTCGCTTCCGCTTGATCGCCACATACAGCGCATCCAACGCCATATGCGGGCCTCGCCCCGGCCGGAACCCGTAGGAAAACCCCCGGAAATCCTCTTCGTATATTTCGTTGAGGACTGTGACCACGGTCTGCTGGACGATCTGATCCTCCACGGCCGCGATCCCCAACGGCCGTTGCTTGCCGTTGGCCTTCGGTATCCATCGTCTCTTTGAGGGCTGCGCCTGGTACGCTCCGCGGTGCACCCGGCTGTGTAGATCTTTCAGTCTGTCCTCCAGCCCGGCGGCGTACTCTTCCCACCTCACCCCGTCTACTCCGGGCGCTGCTTTTCGCTTCAGGGCGTAAAAGCTTTCCCGCAGTAGCGCCGGTGTCACGTGATGGAGCAAAGCGGTGAACCGCTCCTGCTTGTTGTTCCGTGCTCTCTCCCGCACACCATGCAATCCCTGGGACACCCTTGCCCCGCTCTGGGCCGGTCGTGTGCTGGATTCCATGCTGTTCTCCCTGGTCACGGGCCTTCCCTCCACCACCTCCGCCGCGGGCGTCTCCGCCCGCCTTGTTCGGCGATTTCGCAGGTATTATGCCCGTGTTCGACTCCTCGCCAGCGTACATGCCCAGGTTGCGCTTTTGGCTTTCTGGGCCGATCCAGCAGCCGGGTAGGCCGCTGGATGCCGGCGAGGTCTCCCGGTTCTCGCGCGTGCAGTTGCTCGACGTGCGTACGGCTCTTGGACTACGCCGGGCCTGACGGAGACTCGCGATCCCGTTTCCGCCAGTGTGGCCTTCCCGTTGCCAGCACTCGGCCGGCGCCCGGTATTCGTTTTTCGAAGCTCGATTCCTTGCCCGTCGATGCCTCTGTCTACACTTCACCCGGCACCTCGCGGCACCCAGCGCAAGACATGAGGTCAAGATGGTTCGCTACTCCTTTCCTGTGGGGTTCTTTCATCCCCGGCTGCACGCCGGTTTATCCCGGCGATGGCGCTTGCTGACGCGCGCGCCTCGGAATCGCCTTCTGAGCCGCGCGCGTGAGCAAGCGGTGGGAATGGTTATTTCATGACGGGCCCTGACCCGGCCGATGCCGGATGGCTCAGGCGCTTCCGTGCCGCCTCACGTTGGCAGCGCCGGCAGCCTCCGCCAGTCTGGCGTCCCGGGTCCACAGGGCGCAACCGGACAGTAGCGCCGAAGCCAGCAGATGAGCATCTACCCAGCCAATGCCCCGGCCCCACAGCCGGCGAACCTGCATCAGCCCCAGGGTCTCGTCATGCGTAGCCGCCATCGCGCCGGGCAGCTCTGCCAGGTTGCCGAGGAGGACCGCCCGGTTTTTCAGATTGCCGCAGGAAAGTTCGCCAATTACGAATGGATGCACCAGCACCTCTCCGCCGGTGAGTAGTGCGCTGAGCTCAGGATCGCCTCGGCGAAGGTGATCGATCCAAACGGAGGTATCCACAAGCACCATCACTTCGCCCCGGAGCGCCGCCTGGGTATAGACCGCAACCTCGGTTCCGTGCCGCCCAGCGCGGCCAACCGCTTGCCGGCTTCGCGCGCGATCAGCGCCTCCAATCCAGCGCGCACCAACGCGGTCTTTTCGCTGATCCCGGTAAGTTGCCTCGCCCGGTCCAGCAGGCTGTCCTCGATAATGAGAGTAGTTCTCATATGCATCAGTATGCGCGAACGATGCATACGCGTCAACAGCGTCCCCTGCTGCTACTTCAGCCCCATGCCGCCGTCCACCTGCAACACCTGGCCGGTGACGAAGTTCGTCGCCTTCAGAAAATACACCACCGCATCGGCGATCTCCTCGCCCGTGCCGGGCCGGCCCACCGGTGTGCCCGCCGCCAGGGCGGCAATCCGGGGATCGTCTCTTTCCGCAAACGGGATCACACCGGGCGCCACGGAGTTCACTGTGATGCCCGGCGCCAGAGCCCGGGCCAGGGACCGGGTCATCGACACCACGCCGGCCTTGGAGGCGCTGTAGTGGACGTGCTCAGGCCAGGTCAGAAACGCGCCCATGGAACTGATATTCACAATACGGCCTTCGCCGCCGGCCGTGCGTTCAATCAGCAGAGCTGCCTGCTGCGCGCAGAAAAACACCGCCTTCAGGTTCACGCTGTGGATGAAGTCCCAATCGTCCTCCGTGATCTCCAGCGCAGGGATGCGCGTGAACCGCGCGGCGTTATTGACCAGACCATCCAGGCGGCCGGCGCGCCGCTCCACTTCCGCAAACATCGCCCGGATCTGCTCCACGCTTTCGAGGTTGGCGCGAACCAGCATCGCGTCGCCGCACTCGGCGGCCGTGCGCCGCGCGTCGTCCTCCGAAGCGCTGTAGTGGATCACCACGCGCGCGCCCTCGGCGTGGAGGCGCAGCGCGATCGCGCGGCCGATGCGGCGGGCCGCGCCGGTGACGAGGATCGTCTTGCCGTTGAGGTTAGACACCATGTTCTCCGCGCACTTCAATATCGTCAGGATCCACACCGGACAGCGACGGCTCCGGCAACAGGCCCCGGAATTGAGCATAGCCCCAGCCCAGGGCCGTAGTCGAACTGAGGATGCCCGAGATGACGCCGATGGTTCTGGGACTCACCGACTGCGAGGCCACGCCCGCGCCCAGCATCGAAATCATCATCGTCGCCCACACCATGGACTCCATGGTGGAAAACACGCGCCCGCGGTATTCGTCCGGGACGTGCTTGAGCAGTTGCGTGAAGTTCAGCACGGAGCTCACCGCCACCGAACCGCGCGAGATGGCGATGAACACCAGCGCCAGAGCGTAGCT
>JBBQLF010000505.1:0-4073 GCA_038327695.1 Bryobacterales bacterium | reverse complement strand
GTTACAGGAAACAAGAGACTTACGCGCCAGCGGCGCGGATGATGTCGCCAGCCCCGCGCCACGCCACGTGGCAGAACCTGTTTTCGGCGTGGGCAACTCTAAATGAGCAGAGGTGGGTCATTTCTCGTGAGCGCCGAGGTTCTACTGTTCGACGAGGCGGACGCGCTGTGCGGCAAACGCAGTGACGTGAAGGACAGCCACGACCGCTGCGCCAATCTGGAAACCGGTTACCTGCTGCAACGCCTGGACGGTTACTCTGGCCTGGCGATCCTTGTTATCAACACCAAGGCGGCGCTGGACCCGGCATTTCTGCGGCGTTTCCGGTTTGTCGTGCAGTTTGTCCTGCCGGGCCCAGGGAAGCGCGGTTAACACGCCCGGGGCGCTCGTGGCGAAACGGCCGGACCAGCGGCGTCAGTTGGCCTGCGCCTGCTGCTCTTCCCAGGTAAATGCGCTGTATTGAATATCGAGTTCGGCCAGCCCCCAGAACCGCGTCTCGATTGCGGTCTGGACTAGCTTGGGCACCGCGAAACCGTCGCGAATCGAGTACTCCCGGGTGAAGTAGACCTTCTTCAGAAACACAGACGGGCTCTTTACGAAACGTCCCGTTTCGCGAACCCTGAGTCCGGTCTCGGAATCGAGCCAGATCTCCCCCTTAAACAATCCTTCCCGGTTTTTGCGGGGGTTGACTTCAAAGACGAAGACCATCCGGTTGTCCTTCTCCCGCTGGCCCTTGTACTTGAACTTGTAGTTCGCCGGCGTGACGGCGACCTTCGCGGTGTCTTTGCCCGAATTCTCCATCTCACCGTTGATGAAGGTGGCGATCAGGTACTTTTGGATGGTTACGTCGCCCTGGCGGTCCGTCGTGTCATATTCGACGATCCCCTCACGGCTGACATGCCGCTTGGCGTCCAGCGTGGCCGATTTTTCCAACTTCGGGAGACGGGCGACAAAATGAGCCATCATGTTGACGCCGCGCACGATGCTTTTCTTGCTGACCTGAAGGTAGCGCTTCAGGACCATCTCGCCTTCGCTATCCTGCTCCTTGTCAGCCCCCGAGGCGGGTGCTTCGGCCATGACGGCGGCCACATCGAGGTCGGCTCTCGAGGTGACCGGCAGGCCGCTGAAGGCAGTGAACAATAGCAATGCGCAAAAAGCGGACAACGGATGAACCTCACGAGCGGACAAATGGCACTACTTTAGTAGATGTCTCACACAGCCACCCCGTTTCAGGAAACTGAGAAGGCGGCTCCGGCACTCCGCGCTACCATTATGACATGAACCCGATTCCGCTCGGCACCGCCGGGCACCACCCTCTGTTGGTGACACCGGAGGTGGCCATTGATTTTCTCGGCGCCGATGAGGCCAGGGTGCTCTCCACACCGCATATGATTGCCTACATGGAGTGGGCCGCGCGCAACGCGATTCGGCCCTTCCTGGACGAAGACGAGGATAGCGTCGGCACGGTTGTCAATATCCGCCATCTGGCCGCGACCCCTGTTGGCATGGCGGTCCGCTTCACGGCAACCGTGGTGGCAGTGGAGGATCGCCATGTGGAGTTCCGTGTCGAAGCCCGCGACGAGAAGGAACTGATCGGGGAGGGCACGCACGAACGATTTGTCATCAAGATTCCTACCTTTATCTCCCGTCTGGCCAGCAAGAGGACCAGTTGAATGAAACTACTGCTTCTGTCAATTGCCGCCGCCGCTATGGTGCCGGCCCAGATGCACACCATCGAAGGGGCGCGCATCCGCCCGCATGTGCAGTTCCTGTCGCATGACCTACTGGAAGGCCGAGGCGTGGGGGCGCGCGGCGGGCAACTGGCCGTGGAGTACCTGGCCGCGCAATTCGCCGCTGCGGGTCTGAAGCCGGGCGCCGCGGACGGAACATACCTGCAGAGCGTGCCGCTGCGGACGGTCGAGATGGCGGGCGGCACCCGCCTGATGGTGACCGGCGGGAGCGCCCCCCTGACGCTGGCGTGGCTGGAGTCGTTCGTCGGCACCTCTCACGCTCAGGAGAGCACCGCTGTGCTGGATGCTCCTCTGGTCTTCGCCGGCCACGGCATTCGCGCCCCGGAGTACGGCTGGGACGACTACGCCGGTATCGATGTCAAAGGCAAGATCGTGGTGCTGTTCACCAACGAGCCGCCCTCCAGTGATGCCAAGTTCTTCCAGGGGCAGGCGCTAACCTACTATGGACGGTGGACTTACAAGTATGAGGAAGCCGCCCGGCAAGGCGCCGTGGGCGCGCTCATCATCCATACGGAGGGCACGGCCAGCTATGGATGGCAAGTGGTTCGCACGTCCAACGGCAGGCCGTCAGTGCAGGTGCGCCGCGCGGCCGGACAGCCGGCGCTGGCCTTTGCCGGCTGGGTAACGAAGGACGCCGGCGAGCAGATCGCCGCCATGGCAGGGCGAACGGTAGCGGACCTGCTGGTGGCGGCGGACCGGCGCGGATTCCGGGCCGTGGAGCTCGGTTCCCTGCGAGCGCGGGCCGACTTCCAGTTTCAGGTGCGCGATATCCAGACCCACAACGTGGCCGGGATGGTAAAGGGCAGTGACCCGGTGCTCGCCACCGAGGCTGTGGTCTTCACCGCCCACTGGGACCACCTGGGGGCGGGCGAGACGGTCCAAGGCGATGGGATCTACAACGGCGCTATCGACAACGCCACCGGCTGCGCCATGCTGGTGGAAATGGCCCGGGCGTGGGCTTCCATGGAGCCAAAGCCGCTCCGCAGCGCCTACTTCGTAGCGGTAACCGCCGAAGAGAGTGGATTGATCGGTTCCAAGTATTTCGCCGACAATCCGCCGATTCCGGCGGCGCGCATCGCGGCCAATCTGAACTTCGACTCCTACTCGCCGTTCGGCAGGGTTAGTGACACGGTTGTGACGGGCGCTGAGCGCACGTCCTTCTTCTCAACCGTCCAGAGCGTCGCGGCGCGCCACCGATTGAACATCCAGGCCGACGCGCACCCGGAGTCCGGCGGGTATTTCCGCTCCGATCACTACTCTTTTGCCCGCCAGGGTGTGCCCGCCTTCTCAGTCAACATGGGCGGGACCTACACCGGCAAACCGGCCGGCTTTGCGGAGGAGAAGCGGAAGGAGTACGGCGCCCGCTACCATCAACCCACCGATGAGTACCGCGCCGATTGGGATTTCAGCGGGATGGAGCAGTTCGGGCGCTTCGGCTTTGCCCTCGGTGTGGAGATCGCCAACCTGGAGAGGATCCCGGCACGCATTGACGGCAACTAGGGGGATGGGCGGATCCAGGGATTCGAAACTGAGAGCTTAGCTAAGTTATTGAAGAAAGGACTACTTTCTCCAGCTCGAAGGGCGTACGCTCCTCCTCACGGTTCTCAGTAGATGACGCGCTTCTACCTGGATTGTGGCTGTCATAGACACCAAGGGCTCGGCTGGCTAAGCCCGGATTGTATCCTGACGACGCTGGATAGGCACGCGCTGTTGCGGCCATGTGCTGGCTACGGGATTACGTGGGTTGCGAGCGCAGGGCGGGCTGATGTGACACCAACCGAGGCCATGGCGGACCGGATCGGCGCCGAACGCGGTTGAGTAGGCCGTTCCGCGCACGCCGGCATGGTTCCCGCATTCAGGCGGCTCGGCGCCAGGTGTAGCGATGGTGCAGACCGCCGACCCGATCGAGCGCGATCACTTCGGCGCCCTCGTTTGGTTTGGCGTCAACCGCCTTCGGCACTCGCGAGAAACGAACCACCTCTGCTCGCCAAAACTGACCCACTCAGGCCGCTGCCCGACAGGGCGTTTCGGCTGGCCGCGCCACGCGGCATTCGCCGCGGATGATAATGCCACGCAAACTGGTTACAGGAAACAAGAGACTTACGCGCCAGCGGCGCGGATGATGTCGCCAGCCCCGGGCCACGCCACGTGGCAGAACCTGTTTTCGGCGTGGGCAATTCTAATCCGAACTTCTACATAGTCGACCCACGTTTTGCGGGTTAAGTATCTGATCTGAAAGCAGTTGAGGGATTTCTGCCTCTGTCGCATGTACCCATGTATGTCGTTAGAAGGCTATTGTATAGAAGCTTCGTGAGCTGTAAGCTA
>JBBQLF010000504.1:0-4078 GCA_038327695.1 Bryobacterales bacterium | reverse complement strand
TTGCGTGAAGTCTACAGCGGCCGGACTTGAATGTTGCGATACCACACCGGCGTGCCGTGATCCTGCAAGCCGATGTAACCGGTTCGAGCGAAGTCCTTCAGGGCTCTGCTGAACTTGTTAGTGGATCCATCCGGGTTTCGTTTCGCAACGGTCCACTGATCCAGATCGGCCTCCGTGACCGTCTCGCCGTTCAAGGCCACGGTGATCCTGCTCCCCCGGCAGGTGATCGTGTAGCGGTTCCAGTCCTCTGGCTTCAGCGCGTTGATTCGCGGCGCTACGAGGTCATAGAGCGAGCCCACACTCGTCTTGCCTGGCGCCTGGCTTGGCGCCGCGCTGGCCACCTGTACTTCAATTCCGGTTTGGACGGGGTCATTGGGGTTCGACGCGCGCAGGAAGATGCCGCTGTTGGTGCCGGGCGCCACCTTGAATTCCAGCTCAAGGACAAAGTCGCCGTACTGCTGCCGCGTCCAGAGGTAGTTGTCGTTGTGCTCCTGGCGGTCGGTCCGGTTGGCCAGCATCAGAACGCCATCCGCCACCATCCAGTTCCGGGCGGTTTGCCAGGCGGAGAGGTCGCGGCCATTGAAGAGAGGCCTGAATCCGGTGGTGGCGGCCCGGACTTCCCACTCCTTGTGCGAGGCGTAACTCCCGCGAGCCGGCAAGTAGTTGGTGCCAGTGCCACGCTTCGAGTAGCCCTTGTTGTAGAACACGTACAGGCCGGTCTTGCAGGGGATGATGATGTCGAGCCTGCCGTCGCCGTCCATATCAGCCACCTGCAACCGCATGCCGACGCCAACCACCCAGTCCGGCGGCGCCTTCCCCTCGCTGCCCGGTCCGAAGTGCGGCGTCAGGTGACTGTAGCTGACGATGTGCCGCTCGAAGCGGCCCTTGTCGATCGTGTAATAGAACACGAACACCGGTTCAAAGCCGCCCACATCGCCACCGTTATGGGCAAACAACTGCTTGCCCGTGATCAACTCCGGCTTGCCGTCGCCGTCGAGGTCGGCGAGCGCCATCGTGTGAAATGTGGGGTAGTCCGTCTCAATCCAGTGCTTCACAAAGGTGCGTTTGCCGCCGTCCATCTTCTGCTCCAGCCACGCCAGCCCGTAACCATGGTCTGAGCCGATGATGATGTCGTTGCGGCCGTCGCCGTTGGCGTCCGTGATCAGGATCGGGAGCCCGGCGCCACCCGGGCGTTCCTGTCCGTAAGCGGAGAACTGATAGTCGGCGTGCCACGTCCAGGGCTCTTCGGCCGGGCGCTGGGGCGCTTCGAACCAGCCGCTGGTGGTCACGACATCATTCCGGCCATCACCGTTGATGTCGCCGATGCCGCTGCCGTGGCTGACACCGAGGTTTTCCGGCCCCAGTTTGTGCTCCTTAAACCAGGGAGCCTGATCGATGTGCTCGAACCAGATCAGGCCGCGCCCGGGCTTACGCGCGAAGTAGTTCACCAGCACGTCCTTGCCGCTGCGCCCGGCCAGGTTGCCGATCACCATGCCCTCCAGTCCATCGGCCTCATGCAAGGCGTGCGAAGTCCACTTCACGCCCGCCTTTCCGGGGTTTTCGTACCAATAGATGCCCTGCCGCCGCATCCAACCGGAGCTGAGTACGTCGGGCCGGCCGTCATTGTTCACGTCCATTGTGCCTTCGTAGTTGTCGTCGACATCGGGCCCGTTGGTTTCCGCTCCGTCGCGATAGTCAGAAAAGCGGGTGAACTTCGGCGCCAGGTAGTAGTTGCGGCCGGCCGCGATATCGAGCCGTCCATCGCCATCGATGTCCAGCACCGAGGCGCACTCGGTGAAAGGTCCGAACCAGTAACTGTGCCGCGCGGGATCGTGCACGGGGCCGTCGATCTTCGCCGGCACAAACAACAGTTCCTTGGGTGAGTTCTCCGTCAGGCCCGGATCGGCGCTGCCGGAGTATGAGAACAGCGCGCAACCGGCGGCGGCTACCGCCAGCGGCAATGCCCTTAGCCAAACCTTCATGAGTTCCTCCCAATGGCCGGTACCGATTCTACACAAACGGAAGCGTGTCTGTGTGAGTTGCGGTCAGCCGATCAGGACTGTGTCGATGAGGGTGACGGCCAGGGCGGTGAAGATGATGTCAAAACCGATGAGCATGCGCAGCCACGCGTACAGGTCGCCCTGGATGGGTTCACCGGCCAGCAGCGGCGTGGTCAGTTGCATGGCAGCCATCAGGCAGGGGATCAGCATCGGATAGACGAGCATCGGCAGCATCAATTCGCGCAGCCGCATGTTGACGGTGAGCGCCGAAAATACAGTGCCGACCACGGAGACGCCCCAACTGGCGAGCAGCAGCACCAAAGCCAACGATGGGAGTTGCTGCGTCCAGCGCACGTTGTAGAAGATGCCGAAGATGGGGAGGCAGACGATCTCGATGCCGAGCAGAAGGGCGTAGTTGGCGATGGCTTTGCCCAGGAAGAGCGCGGGGCCGGGCACCGGCGAGGCGATCAAGGCATCGAGGCAGTCGTTTTCAAGTTCGCGCGCGAAGCTGCGGTTCAGGATCAGCGCGCCGGCAAAGGCGAACACCAGCCAGAGGAGGCCGCCGGAGATTTCGCGAGTGGTGTCGGCCGTGGGATCAAAGGCGAAGCTGAACAGGAGCAGGATGACGAGCGCGAAGGAGAGAGACGCGTTGATAGCCTCCTTCGTGCGGAGCTCACTGCGGAGGTCCTTGGCGGCGATGGTGAGGGTCTGGCGCAGGAAGAGCATCAGGCCTCTCCATAGGTCCGGTACAGGTAGCCGGGGTCGCTGAGCATTGCGCCGGTGCGCTCGCCGGTGTGGGCCAGTTTGCCGCGATTGATGAGGACGACGTGGGTGGCGAGTTCCAGAGCCTCGCGGAGCTGGTGGGTGGACATGATCACGGTGCCGCCGGCGGCCAACGATTCGCGCAGCAGGCCCTGGAGCAGAGCGATGGCGCGGTCATCCAGCGAGGTGAAAGGCTCGTCGAGGAGAAGCAGTTTGGGGTTGTGGAGGAAGGCGCGGGCGACGGCGAGGCGTTGGCGCATGCCGCGCGAGAACTCGCGGACGAGGCCGTCCTTGACGCGCTCCAGGCCGGTGCGTTCCAGCCAGTGGAGCGCCCATTTGTCCGGCTCACTGATCCCGTAGAGACCGGCGAACAGCCGGAGGTTTTCGTAAGCGGAGAGTTCGTCGTAGATGGCGATGCCGTGGCCGAGGATGCCGATCTGGCCGCGCGTGGCGCGATCGAGGGAATCCTTCTCAAAGACCCTCACAGTGCCCTTGGACGGGCGGGCGAGGCCGGCCAGGATGCGGAGCAGGGTGGTCTTGCCGGCGCCATTGCGGCCCAGCAGGGCCACGCATTGGCCGGGCTGGACGTGGAAGCGGATCTCACGCAGTGCGGGGTAGTCGCCGTAGAACTTCCAGACGCTCTCTACGGCCAGCGCGCTCATGCCTTGGGATTGCTCCGGGGCGCGGGTGTGGGTTTGAGCCACAACGCCGCGAAGCTCAGCACCAGAATGCCAAGCATGAGGCCCAGGGCGTACTTCCAGGCACGATCATAGCCCGGCGGCTGGATCTGCTCAATGCGCGCGCCGTCCTCTTCCTGGGCGCCCTCCGCTGGGGCTGCTGCGCCGCCGCCCGCTGCCGGTTGGCTGGCGGCGAGGGTGCCGGCGCCGGTGAGCTTCACTTTGTAGCTGAGGCCCTTTATGTCGAAGATCGCCGCCTGGGAGCGGGGCTCGTTGCCGAGCGGGGTTAGACCCTCGCCTTCGGCAGTCATGCCCTTGGGCACGACGAGACGGACCGGACCGGGCGCGTGGAGGATTCTGCCGGCCAGCACTGCGTCGCCCTGGATGGGGAGCTTGTAACTGATGTCGAAGCGGGTCTCGCCGGGCTTAACCGGGGCGTCGACGACGAACTGGTTAGGGCCGGCAGGTTTGGGCGTGCGCTCCACGGGCATTCCGCCGGGGGCGGTGACGCGGGCCATGATGGCACTGCCGGCAGCGGCGGGAACGGTGAAGCGCAGGGTGCCGGATTTCGGATCGTACCAGGTAGTCTGGCTGTCGTTGGAGACGATGACGGTTTCGTTGACGACCAGTTCCTTGCCG
>JBBQLF010000503.1:0-4088 GCA_038327695.1 Bryobacterales bacterium | reverse complement strand
ACGCGGTGGCAGGGGATGACGATGGCCGCTGTGTTGGCAGCGCAGGCTCGGGCGACGGCGCGGCTGGCCTTGGGTTGTCCCAGCGCGCCGGCCACTTCAGCGTAGGATCGCGTCTGGCCCCGGGGAATGGTCTGCAGATAGCGCCAGACCCTCATCTGGAAGGCGGTGGCGCGCAGGTGGAGGGGCAGATCGAGCTGCGGCTGGTGGCCCTCCAGGTGGGCGTGCAGGGCGCTCATCCACAAATTGAGCTGTTCCGGGTAGGGCTGGCAGAGAGCCTGGATGGCGGCGGCGGGATACTCCTTATCTAATGCGGCGTGGAGAGCGGCCTCACTGTCTCCGAACTGTATGAAGCACAGCCCGCGATCCGTGGCGCCGATCAGCATGAGGCCAAAGGGCGTATCGAGCGTGGCGCAGGATATGACCAGGCCCTTGCCCCGGCGGCCATATTGGGCCGGCGTCATGCCGAGCAGGGAGTCTGCCGTTTCATAAACCCGGCTCAGGGAACCATAACCGGCCTCAAAGATGGCGCCGGTAGTCTGGGTGCCATCCCGCAGACTGGCCTTGAGCCGGGTGAGGCGGCACGCCTGCTGAAACTGGCGGGGGCTCACGCCAATGAGGGCCTGGAACCTGCGCTGGAGGTGGAAGGGGCTGAGTCCGGCATGGCGCGCCAGGTGGGCCAGCGTCAAAGTACACTCGCAGTTCTGCTCGATGTACTGGCAGAGGCGTTGGATCGTGTTTTCGATAGTGGCAGCGGTCACAGGGCGAGTGTAGACGACATCAGCGTGCCGATTCCATCCGGAACTTGCGGGCCAGCGGCTGGCAGCGGGGACAGATGTGGGTGCCGCGCTGGCCGACGGTGATCCGGACGATGGGCGTGCCGCAGGTGAGACAGGGCCGGCCGGCGCGGGCGTACACGCGGTGGAGCAGCTGAAAGGTGCCGGCGCGGCCCTGGCCGTCCACATAGTCGGATATAGAGGAGCCGCCGGCTGAGATGGCTTCCGTGAGGGTCTCGACGATGGCGGCATGGAGCCGGCGGGCGCGGGTGGGCGTCAGACCGTGGGCCAGGGTCAGGGGATGGACTCCGGCGCGGTGCAGCGCCTCGTCCACATAGATGTTGCCGAGCCCGGCCAGGAAGTGCTGGTCGAGCAGTAGCGGTTTGATTCGCATGCGGCGGGTCTGGAGGAGCGCAGCGAAGGCTTCCGGAGTGAGCTGGAAGGGGTCCGGCGCCAGCTCGGCGATGGCGGCGGGCAATTCAGCCGACCACGTGATGCGGCCGAAGCGGCGGACATCGTCAAAGGTAACGGTGCCGTTGTCGAGCGTGAACTTGGCGCGGGTGTGAGGGCCCGCCGGCCCGTTCCAGAGCAGCTTGCCGGTCATGCGAAGGTGAATGGCGAGGTAGCCGTGGTCCAGCGTAAACAGCAGATACTTGCCGGCGCGGCCGAGCCTGAGGATCCGATGGCCGTTGAGGTGGGCATGGGGCTGGGCGTCGACAATGACGTGGTTCTCGACGTGGGGGGCAAGGGTGCGGCGGATGGTCTCCACCTCAGGCAGCTCAGGCATCCAGGCTCACGTAGATGGCGCCGCCGGAGATGGTGACCGGGAACTGCTGGAGACGGATGGCGGGGTCGTAGTCGTAACAGCCCGTATCGCAGTGGAACTCCCAGGCGTGCCAGGGACAGATGAGCCGGCCGTCCAGGAAGTTGCCCTGAGCTAACGGGCCCTGGCGGTGGGGGCATAGGCCGTCGAGAGCGTGGATCTCGCCATTGTGGTGGCACAGGACGATTTCACGGCCGTTGAGGAGTGCGCGCAGCATGGCGCCTGGGGGGAGCTCGGATACGGCGGCGGCTCGAATGAGGCTCATCCTCAAAATAATCTCAAAAGTGGGAGCGTTCCGCACCGATAAGTGTTTTGGAGACGGACCAGCGGCCAGACAGGCCGGCCCCGGAATGATTTCGGAGTAAGGCCGTCCATCCAGGAGAAGAAGACATGGCGTTTACGATTAACACCAACATTGCTTCCATGCAGGCGCAGGATTATCTGCGCATGACGAGCGATTTCCAGGCCAAGACCATCAACCGTGTGACCTCAGGTCTGCGTATCATCAACTCGGGCGACGACGCCGCCGGGTTGGCAATTGCCAACACATTCCGGAGTGACCAGGCGGTGCTGACCCAAGGCATCCGCAACGTCAATAGCGGATTGGCGACCTTGCAGACGGTCGACAGCGGCATCAACAACATCGGTAAGTTGCTGGACAGGGCCCGGACACTGGCTACACAGTCGGCCTCAGGCACGTTCACTGGCAACCGCGAAGTGCTGCAGTCGGAATTCACTAAGGTGTTGGGCGAGGTGGACCGGCAAGCGAAAGCGATCGGCTTGAATCTGGGCGGAGATTTTGCCAAGAACCTGACGGTGTTCGTCGGTGGCGGACGCGGTGCGACTGACGCCGCTGTGATCTCCAACGGCAGCGCGACAATTGATCTGACCCAATCCACTGTGGACTCGCAGGGCCTGGGGCTTTCGAGCTACGCGGTGACAGGTGTGACCAACCTGGACGTTCAGGGCACGTTCACGACGGCCAAAGGTGCGGCAACGTCGATGGCGTTCAACGTGTCGGGAGCAGGTTTTGACGATGTGGCCGTGACTGTGAATCTGGTCGGCGTCAATGATCTGAAGGGATTGACAACGGCCATCAACGAAGGTATTGCCACGGCGAGTGCGGGCGGCTCGGCGGCTGCCACTGCTTTCAAGGGCGCCAACATTACGGCCTCCATCAGCTCCGACGGCAAGTCGTTCACGGTGGGTTCCGCAACTAATGCGTTCTCGGTGGAGAGCGGTGACGCGGCTGCAGCAGACCGCTTCCTGGGGACGACCTTCGCGTCGGCCGCCACGAAGGAAGCCGGCGGGTTGCAGCGGCAGCAGGTAGCGTTCACGGCACTGTCGGCGGGGGAAACCCAGAAGATCACCGTCTCCACGACGGATGATGCGGGCGCCATGCAATCGATCGACATCACCCTGGCTGTGGGCACTGCCCAGGTCAACGCGCAAACGATCAATACAGCGTTGCAGGGTTCGGGCCTATCGGAACTGAAGAAAATGTTCGCTGCGGAGAGCGGCAGCCTAACTGACAAGCTGACTCTGGTTGGCTCGCGTGCTTTCAACATCACCGTGCAGACCGCGACGGCCGCGGAGGGCATTACGGCCGGCGTGGGGACCACCACATCCTCAGCTTCGACGGGCGCAACGAGCGCGGTAAGCATTAGCACGGAAACTGCGGCGCAGGACGCCGTGGGCAGCGTGGCCGCCGCAGTGAAGAAGTTGGGCGAAGCCCAGGCCGCTGTCGGCAAGGGACAAAACGTGTTCGCCTACGCGGTGGCCCTGGCCTCAACGCAGTTGACCAACCTGGCGGCATCGGAATCGGGCATCCGCGACGCCGATCTCGCGATGGAAGCGGCCAACCTGTCCAAAGCGCAGATCCTGACACAGGCCGGCGTAGCTGCCTTGGCCCAGGCCAACTCCGCTCCGCAAGCGGTCCTTTCGCTGCTGCGCGGCTAGGGAGCAGCCTGAACCGGGTAGGCTTTGCACTATCGGAGTGAGAGAGCTTCAGCCCCCCAACCGGATTTCCCGGTTGGGGGGCTGTTGTTTTGCGTCTGTTCGGCCGATAGCCGCCTAAGGTAAAGCACCATGAAAACACCTGAGACAGTGGCAGACGCGACGCGGGTGGCCCGGGGATATTACCGGGCTGGCGTGGAAGCGTTGGCAGGCAACCGGCCGGAGGACGCGGTGCGCGCCCTGCGGTTATCCGTGGAGTTGGACCCGGAGTTGGACGCGGCTTGGAATGACCTGGGCGTGATGATGGAGGCGTTGGGCAATGGGAACGAAGCGGTGCGCTGCTACAGGCGCGCGCTCGAGGTCCGGGAGATGCGGTAGAGTTCGTTGCCGTCTTCCTTGGGGCGCTGCTACAGGCGCGCACTCGAGGTCCGGGTCCATCGCTGTCTCCTGTGGGCTGGTTGCCCTTGGCGCTGCTACAGGGGCGCACTCGAGGTCCGGGTCCATCGCTGTCTCCTGTGGGCTGGGTGCCCTTGGCG
>JBBQLF010000502.1:0-4105 GCA_038327695.1 Bryobacterales bacterium | reverse complement strand
CGCCCATCTGGGCCTGGAGCTCACCGAGTTGAGTCTCACCGATGGCCGCCAGGTGCCCGTTCGCACCCAGCTCGTCAGCTACTCGGCCGGCGCCTCCAGAGGCCGCGATGCCATGGCGATCGGAACCACCACCGGCATCGGCGCCGCCATCGGCGGAGCCGCCGCTGGTGGATTGGGCGCCGGCGCCGGCGCTCTGGCTGGAGCCGCCGCTTCTACCATCGGCGTCCTCGCCTCCCGCGGCCGCTCGGCCGAAGTCTACCCCGAGGCGGCACTCACCTTCCGCCTCCTGGAGCCGGTCTCCGTGGCCACGGATCGCGCCGCCGCCGCCTTCCGGCCCGTCGCTCAACAGGACTACGAACCCCGCCTGGAGGCGCGTCCGCCGGTCCGGCTGGCCCAACCTGCCCCGCTCTACCGGGGCTCGGGCTACGGCTACCCCTACTACTACTCGCCGTTCTTCTACGGCCCCTCGTACGGCTACTTCAACCGTGGCGTTTACTACGGCGGCGGCTATCGCAGCCACTACGGCGGCCGCCCGGGCCGCCGGCGGTAGGCCGGCCGCCGGCCGCCAGTTTTCGCTTCGGCTGGACTCATTTGTCCTGTATCCTCAGGAGATGCCGCCCCCGCGCTGCACTCCTCTTCGTGCCGCCGCCGCCGTCGCCCTGCTCAGCGCGCTGGCGGCGCTGATCCCCGCCCAGGTTCGTGAGCGGGTCTGGGCTCGTTACGAACACGAGATGCAGGATCCGGTGGACGATCCGCCCGACGCCCGGCGCAACGCTGAGTTTGCGCTCGGGCGTCTTCGTTATCGCTCCCCCATGGACCGCGGCCGCCGCTACTACCGCTGGGGGATCGACGTCAACAAGGGGGACCGCACCTTCATTTCGCTGCTCGCCCGCCTGACACGCATTGATGTGAAACCGATCGAGACCATCATCGACGTCTCCAGCGACGACGTTTTTCATCTGCCCTGGCTCATGGCCGGCTCCGTCGGCGATTGGCGGATCGCTCCGGACGAGGCCGCCCGCATGAGACAGTACTTCGAGCGCGGTGGCTTTCTGCTGGTGGACGACTTTCACAATGAGCGGGAGTGGGCCACCTTCATGGAGGGCCTCCACCAGATCAACCCCGGCGCCCAGGCCGAGGAACTGGAGGACCCGGACCCCGCCTTCCACGTCGTCTTCGATATGAAGGAGCGCGTCCGCGTGCCGGGCGCCAACGTCGTCCATGGCTCCGGCATTGAGCGCGGCGGGACCGTGCCCCATTGGCGCGCCATCCGCGACGCCCGGGGCCGGATGATCATCGCCATCTGTTTCAACATGGACGTCGGCGATGGCTGGGAATTTGCTGACGACCCGCAGTACCCCGAACGCTTCGCCTCTGAGGCTATGCGTCTGGGCGTCAACTACGTCGCCTACGCCATGACTCACTGAGGCCGTACACCCGGAGTGAATGATGAGACTTGCCGTGATATGGCTGATCTTCGGGCTGGCGCCGGGGCCTCCCCCCTTCGCCCGGCGTTTCGTCGAGATCCGCGATTCCGCCGGCAAGGATGAGTTGTGCCGATTCCTCTGGGCCCTTCCTAAGGGCGGTGATCTGCACAATCACCACGAGTATTCGGTCCCGCCCGAAGAGTGGCTCCGCCTGGCCGAACGCAGCCAGACGAACTACCTGGTGCGCGTGCGCCTCACCCCGTGCAGCCCTGGTCCGGCCGGTCCACCGCAGTTCACCACGCTGCGCCTGGATTCGGTCCGCGCGCTGCCCGCCTGTGTGCAGCGTGATTTCGAGCCCCTCTCCGCAATGACCGCCGCTGATCGCGCCGCCTGGCTCTCCGCCCTCCGCCTGGACCAGCCGGGCGGATCGCAGTCTTTCAGGTCCGGCTTGGCGGCCCCGGTTGGCGCGCCGCACTGTTCTCCGTCCGCCCACTGACGTCCGCGTATGCCCGGCGGTATCTGGGGATCTCCAGGCGCGATATGATGGGGTCCAGTAATTAAGATTTCCGGAGGTTCAGGTCCCCCATGTCTACCCGCAGAACTTTCGTCGCCGGCGCTGGCGGCGCAATCGTCTCCCATCTGACGGCCCCAGGAGCAATGTCAGCCAACGGCAAGCTCCGCATCGCCGTCATCGGCACCAATGGCCGCGGCAAAGACCATATCCAGGGCATCATGAACCAGCCTGATGCTGACGTGGTCTGCGTCTGCGATGTCGATCTGGTGGTCGCCAACAAGACCGCCGAAGCTTTCGAGAAGCGCTACGGCAAGAAGCCTCTCGTTGAGCAGGACATGCGCAGGGTGTTCGACAACAAAGACATCGACGCCGTCACCATCGCCACGCCCAACCACTGGCACGCCCTGGCCGCCATCTGGGCTTGTCAGGCGGGCAAGGATGTGTACGTCGAAAAGCCCGGCTCGCACAATATCTTCGAGGGGCGCAAGCTGGTCGAGGCTGCCCACAAGTACAACCGCATCGTCCAGCACGGCGTGCAGTTGCGTTCCTCAGAGGCGCTCCAGGAGGCGGTCGGCCACCTGCGCAAGGGCGTCATCGGCAACGTCTATATGTCCCGCGGCCTGGTCTTCCGGTCTCGGCCCTCCATCGGCAAGAAGGGGGTCGAACCCGTGCCCGCGGGTTTGAACTACGACATGTGGACCGGGCCTGCCCAAATGGAGCCCTTCTCTCGGCGCATCGTGCACTACAACTGGCATTGGACCTGGAACTACGGCAACGGCGACGTCGGCAATCAGGGCATCCACGAAACCGACATGTGTATGTGGGGCCTCGGTGTGGACCATTTCCCGAACCAGGTGACGGCCATGGGCGGCAAATTCGTCTTTGACGACGACAAGATCACGCCGGAAGTGCTGACCTCCATCTACCATTACCCGGACCTGAAGAAGATCATCCAGTTCGAGGTGCGCCCCTGGTACACCAACGACGAGGGGGGTGCCAGTGTCGGCAACATCTTCTACGGCTCCGAAGGTTACATGGTGGTCAAGGGCTACGACACTTACGAGACCTTTCTCGGAGCGAAGAAGGAGAAGGGGCCTGCCCGCAAAGCCGGCGGTGATCACTTCGCCAACTGGATCAAGGCCATCCGCAGCCGCAAGACCTCGGACCAGAACGGCCCGGTCGAAACGGCGCACCTGGCCAGCGGCCTGGCCCATCTGGGCAACATCAGCTACCGTCTCGGCCGCGTGCTGACTTTCGATCCGGCCAAGGAGAAGTTCATCGGCGACAAGGAAGCAGACGCCATGCTCACCCGGCCCTACCGGAAGCCCTACGTCGTGCCGGACAAGGTCTAGCCAAGGGGCGCTGCCCCTTGAAATCCCCGCAGAATCAGCACATTCGACGACGTTACAACCCCCGTTACATCGTTGTTTGACAGGTTCTGTCAAAGATCGAGCGGGTAAGAATCCAGTCGCCGGATAGAGCGGCCGGGCGGCGCAGCAGTACAATAGCGTTGATGCTGCGCCGCCGCGACCTCCTGCTGCTGCCCGTGCTCGCCGCCGTGCCAACGGTGGCGGGTGTGCCCGTGGTCCACGGCCTGCGCCTCTGCGGGCCCGAACCGCTCGACCAACTCGCCAGGCTCTGGTGCTATGGAACGCCGGTCCGCATTCTGGTGCGCCCCCAGCCGGAGTGGTGGCCCACCCGGCGCGCGCTCCCGGATCGTTGGGAGGCGTGGTTGGATCTGGACGGCGGCGCCGCTGTCCATGTGGTGGCCCAGGGCGGGTCCCATCGCCGGCCAGCCCATCCCGTCGCCGCCGAACTTGGTCGATTGCTGGCTGGCTAAGGGTGCTATGGAACGCCGGTCCGGATCCTGGTGCGCCCCAAGCCGGAGTGGTGGCCCACCCGGCGCGCGCTTCCGGATCGTTGGGAGGCGTGGTTGGATCTGCAGGGCGGCGCCGCTGTCCATGTGGTGGCCCAGGGCGAGTCCCATCGCCGGCCGGCCCATCCCGTCGCCGCCGAACTTGCTCGATTGCTGGCTGGCTAAGGGTGCTATGGCACGCCGGTCCGCATTCTGGTGCGCCCCCAGCCGGAGTGGTGGCCCACCCGGCGCGCGCTTCCGGATCGTTGGGAGGCGTGGTTGGATCTGCAGGGCGGCGCCGCCGTCCAT
>JBBQLF010000501.1:0-4123 GCA_038327695.1 Bryobacterales bacterium | reverse complement strand
AGACACGTCCAGGCCTCTGACGCTTGGGGCTACATCGCCGGGTTGACCATCGTGAACGACGTCACGGCGCGAGACCTGCAGAAGAAAGACGGCCAGTGGACGCGCGGCAAGGGGTTTGATACCTTCTGCCCGGTAGGGCCGTGGTGGGTGCCTGCAGACGAGATCGAGTTCAGCGCTCTGCGCGTGCTCACCCGCATCAACGGCAGCGTGAAGCAGGATGCCCCTGTGACGGACATGATCTTCAACCCGGGTGCTATCCTACAGTTCGTCACTGAATTCATGACCCTGGAGCCCGGCGATCTGATCGCCACGGGCACGCCACCCGGGGTGGGGGCGATGCTGGTGGGCGACGTGGTGACAGTGGAAGTGACGGGTTTGGGCATATTGGAAAACACCGTAACCGTATGAAGATCTTCCTGGATACTGCTAATCTCGACGAACTCGCGCAAGCCGCGGCTTGGGGCGTGGTGGATGGAGTCACGACGAACCCGTCGCTCATCGCCAAGGAGGGCGTGCCGTTGGCCGAACGGGTGGCCAGGATCTGCCAGATCGTGGACGGACCGGTCAGCGCCGAGGTATTAGCCACCAACGTCGAGGGCATGATCGGCGAAGGCCGCGAGTTGGCGAAGATCCACCCCAACATCGTGGTGAAGTGCCCGCTGACCCGCGCCGGAATCCAGGCGTGTTCTTCGTTGAGCAAAGAGGGCATCCGCGTGAACGTCACCTTGTGCTTCTCGCCTGCGCAGGCGTTGCTGGCGGCCAAGGCCGGGGCATGGTGTGTGAGCCCCTTCGTGGGACGGTTGGACGATATTGGCCTGGAAGGAATCGGGCTCATCCGGGATATCTGCGGAATCTACGCCAACTACTCATTCAAGACGCAGGTTCTGGCGGCGTCGCTGCGTTCTCCGCTCCATGTCGTGCAGGCGGCGGAGGCCGGCGCGCATATCGGAACAATGCCGTTCAAGGTATTGGACCAGATGTTCAATCACCCGCTGACGGACAAGGGGTTGGACCAGTTCCTGAAGGACCACGCCAAGGCGTTTGCCGAGAGGCCGACTGGATCCTAAGTAGCCGTGATTGATCTTCGCTTTGTCGCAGGCATCGTAGTATCGGCCGGGCTGGCCAGCCTGGCGGTTTGGATTCTGTATCTACGCAGGATGACGCCCGCCGAGCGCGAGCGCCGCCGGCTGGTCTATGTGAACAAGACCCGCCGCACCACCGAGGCGCTGGTGACGGAAGCGACGCTGGAGATGATCCACTTCCAGTACGAGTTGCGGGGCGTGCGTTATTTCGCTTCGCAGGATGTGAGGGCCTTGGGCGCGTATCTGCCAGAGGATGTGACCAGGTTGATCGGGCCCGTGAGCGTAAAGTACGATTCAAACAACCCCGCCAACTCGATCGTGGTTTGCGAAGAGTGGACCGGGCTGCCGGAACGAAAAGGAGACCAAAGGGATGCAGGTAACGAGAGCGATGAAATTGATGGTGGCGGCAGCGGCGCTGGTGGCGCTGGGTGCCGGCATCGGGATGTCGGCCAACAGGTTTGCCAAGCCGGCGACGATCATCCACGTGGTGACGCTGTTCTATAAGGACGGAACCACCGAAGCCCAGAAGAAGGCCGTTCTGGACGGCGTGGAAAAGATGGCGGGCGAGGTCCCGGGCCTGAAGAACATCTGGCTGAAAGGCATCAAGGCGCAGGTCTCGGTGATGGTCAAGGATGCGGATGGCAAGCCGGTCGAAAAGCGCATGACCGACGCCATCGTCATGGAGTTTGAAAGCGAAGCGGCTTTCAAGGCCTACGACGACCATCCGGCGCACCGCGCATGGGAGGCCATCTACACGCCGGTCCGCGGCCAATCGCGGACAACCGACGTCACCAATTAGGCTACGCCCAGAACGTCAGGTACGGCTTGCCGGCGCTCAGCCGCAGCAGGTACAGTCCCACCTCGCGGGCGTGGTAGTCGCCCCACATCGACGACTCGCCCCGCGGGACCTGGTCCGCGCCGGGCATCCGGTCCCAGCCGTTCGGGCGGTGATAGACGGAGTGGAGGATCAAGCCCTGATGCGCGGGATCCTCGCTCAAATAGGGCTCGGCAAACAGGCTGTCGCAGACCGTGAGTCCCGCCTGCCAGTACGTGTCGTTCTTCAGATACCGGCCTAGACGGAGCAGGCCCTGGGCCGCGATGGCAGCGGCGGAGGAATCCACCGGCTCATGCGGATTGAATGGGTCCGACGTCCGTTCGCGCCAGTCCGTCATCTGCGCCAGACCGGGCGCGCCCGTGTCCCAGTAGGGGATTCCGTCCACAGGGGTGTGGGCGATGTAGAAGTCGCAGGTGGCCTCGGCTGCTTTGCGCAGGAAGCCGGCGATGGCGTCGCGGCCGCCGAAAGGCTCCAGTTCCGCGTCGTCCAGGGTGTGCAGAAATTCGAGCTGCTCGGCGAAGCCGCACATGGCCCAGGCCAGACCGCGCGTCCAAGTGCTGAACGGCGAGTAACCCTGCTGCGAGTTCGGGCAGCGGTAGTTGCCGTCATTGGTGTTGAAGACCGCCTCGTGCGTGGTGCGGCCGCACAAGTCATAGTGATCCCGGCCTTCGCCGTAGAAGACCGAGTACTTCGCCGTGGCCCTGGCGTGGTCAATCAACCGGCCCAGCAGAGAGATCTTCCTGTCGTTCTCGCCCATTAGGGCATGCCCCAGGCGGTGGCTCACGGCCAGCGCCCGCAAGGATCGGATAGTGTCGACGAACAGAGAATGCGGGCCGTTGAATGAGTAAATGTAGCCGCCACCGTCCGATGTGCGGCTCCAACGCGCGGCTTGCACGGCGCCGGAGCACTTCAGCGCCAGTTCGTAGAAGTGGCGCTCCCAGACGTTGCCGTCGATCAGGCCTTCAGCCATCAGCCGCAGCAGATTGCCATAGGTGCTCACGTTGTTGAAACCGTGGTCGTGCACGCCGATGTGCGTCACATGCGAGGCCATCAACTCCACGGTTCGCTGCCGCCCACTTTCGAGGAACTCCGCTTCGCCTGTGGCGTCAAACTGCAGGATCGATGCCCCGAACTGGAAGCCCTGCGTCCATTCGGTCCAGCCGCGGCTCGTATAGCGGCCGTCGATGGTAAACACCGGCGCGCCCTGCGACGGAATCCAGGATTGCTCCAGCGAACGGAGCTTGGCGGCGGAGGCCGAAAACAAACGAATCAGTTTCTGTTCCAATGCCCGAGGCGTCAGGGTGCTGTTGATCTTCATAGGGAAATGACTTTGCCGCTGACAGCCGCGTCGTGGGCCGCCATGGTGATTTCGCAGATTCTGTAGATCTCTTTGTGCGGCAGCGACGTAGGCTTACCGAGGTAGACGTATTCCAGGAACTCGCCGAAAATGGAGCGCGCCGGCGGCAGCGTCTCGATCTTTTCCAGTTGCCTCTTTGCCGAAACCACCGTCACGCCGGTGGCGAGCATGTACTCCGCAACGCCCTTGGTGCCGGCAAGGCGCAGCCGGTCATCGCCATGCGAGGGCGCCAGGCCCGGCCGGCAGTAGTCCATGTGGAGCGTTCCTGTGCCGCCGTTATCGAGCAGGAAACTCGTCGTCGTGGTCGTCTCCATCTCGCCGGCGTCCATCTTGCCGGCGGTGCTCTGGAAGGAACTGGCGGCCTTCATGTCCCGGCCGCTGGTCCAGCGCATCAGGTCGATCATGTGGATCCCGATCCAGAGGATGGTGCTGCCGTACTGGTCGCGCCGCCGCTGCCACTCAGGCCGTCTGCCCAGCTTGTACGACTTCTGCGCCGAAATCTGGATCACCTCGCCGAGTTCGCCGGATTCGACGATCTGCTTCAAGGCCAGGAACTGAGGATCGTAGCGCATCGGCAGCAACATGCCGAGCTTCACCTGTTTGGCTTCCACCAACCTTCGTACCTGCTCAAACTCCGCCCGTTTGATGGCCAGTGGTTTTTCGGCGATCACCGGCAAGCCTCGTTTCACGGCCTCCAGAATCGCACCGGCGCGCTCCCCGTCGTTGTTGCAGATGGCCACCAGATCGGGCTTCTCGGTGTCCAGCATCTGGACGGGATCGGCGTAGACTCGCGCCTTGCCCTTGGCAAAGCGGCTGGCCGCCGCCTGGTTTGCGTCCTGGACTGCAACG
>JBBQLF010000500.1:0-4129 GCA_038327695.1 Bryobacterales bacterium | reverse complement strand
GGCCCTACGAGCGCCAAATCCGATGAAAACGCGCCCGTAACAGAGCCGCGACCGTGAGGGAGCGCAAGCCCGTCTTCAACGGTGGCCCTACGAGCGCCAAATCCCATGAAAACGCGCCCGTAACAGAGCCGCGACCGTGAGGGAGCGCAAGCCCGTCTTCAACGGTGGCCCTACGAGCGCCAAATCCGATGAAAACGCGCCCGTAACAGAGCCGCGACCGTGAGGGAGCGCAAGCCCGTCTTCAACGGAGCGCAAGCCCGTCTTCAACCCAGCGGTTATTACCACAGGCCGCTAGCGGCGGAAGAAAGGAAACTGAGATGACCCGAAAATGGGATCACGCGAAGCAACTGGACTCCAGATCTTGGATGGTGGGGCAGCATGACTCCCGGCGCCCCCTCATCCAGGCTGTGGTGCAGCAGGTACGGGCAGCCGGGATGGACCGGGCTCCGGGAGCCGGCACCAGCGAGCCCTCTGACAACCGGTTCGGGTATCGGTCCGGCTACTACGGCCGGACTCTGGTGACGCGCGTAGGCAAGCCGGCCCTGCCAGTGCCGCGGGACCGCCAGGGCCGGTTCCGGACCGGGGTCTTCGAGTGCAATGAAGCACTAGCCGCCGGGCTCTACCGTGACCGCCAGTTTGACTGCCTCGTGGCTGAGGAGTTCGGCCAGGACGGCGTCGGAGACGGGGGAGTCCACCTCCACCAGGGCGACGGCCCCGAGCGGCTGGCCGGGCTTGGCCACATCCTGGCGGCCGAGCGAGAAGTTGGCGATGTTGACCTGGTTGCGGCCGAGGACGGTGCCCACATGGCCGATCACGCCGGGGACGTCGTTGTTGCGCATGTAGATGAGGCAGCCGGCGAGCGGAATCTCCACCGGGATGCCGTCCACGGAGAGCAGGCGGGGCTTGTCCATGACGACCCCGCCGGAGACGGCCGTCACGCCCTTGTCAGTCTCGATCTCCACCAGGATGGAATCCGTGGTGCCGCCCCGGCTCTGATGGGCTTCCGAGACGGTGAGGCTGCGCTGCGTGGCGAGCTGCATGGCGTTGACGAAGTTGACCCGCGAGGAGAGGCCGCGGCTGAGGACGCCCGCCAGCGCGGAGTTGCGCAGCAGGTTCGTGTTGAGTTCCGCGATACGTCCGCGGTAGGTGACCTTGACACCCTTGGGGTGACCGGCGGCGACATAGGCGGCGAACTTGCCGAGGCGCTCGGCCAGGGTGATGTAGGGGCCGACGGCCTTGTACTGGGCCGGGGTCATGGCCGGCATGTTGACGGCGTTGATGGCCACCCCGTTGTTGAGGTATTCCACCAACTGCTCAATGATGCGGATGCCGACAATCTCCTGCGCCTCCTCAGTGGAGCCGGCGATGTGCGGCGTGGCGATGAGGTTGGGCGCGGAAAGGAGGGGATGGCCTTCGGGCAGCGGCTCGGGCGTGAAGACGTCGAGGCCGGCGCCGCCCACCTTGCCGGCGATGAGCGCGGCGCAGAGCGCGTCCTGATCGATCAGCTCACCACGGGCGCAGTTGATGATGCGCACGCCGTCCTTCATTTTGGCGATGGAGGCCTCATTGATGATGCCGCGCGTTTCGGGCGTCAGCGCCATGTGGAGGCTGATGTAGTCGGCTTCGGCCAGCAGCGCGCCGATGGCGGCGAGCTCGACACCGAGGTCGGCCGCGGTCTCCGGGTTGACGTAGGGATCGGAGGCGATGATGCGCATCTCAAAGCCACGCGCGCGCCGGACCACCTCCTGGCCGATGTTGCCCAGGCCGAGCACGCCGAGCGTCTTGCCGCGCAGTTCATTGCCGAGGAACTTCTTCTTCTCCCACTTGCCGGCCCGGGTGGAGGCGCTGGCCTCCGGGATCATGCGGGCCAGGGCAAGCATGAGGGCGAGGGTGTGCTCGGCAACGGAGATGGCGTTGCCGCCGGGCGTGTTCATCACCAGCACACCGGCGGCGGTGGCGGCGGGCAGATCGACGTTGTCGACGCCCACGCCCGCGCGGCCGATGAGGCGCAGCTTGGGCGCTTTGGCCAGCGTGTCCGCCTTGACCTTGACGGCGCTGCGGACCAGCAGGGCGTCGCAATCGGCCAGGTGGGGCTCGTACTCCTTGGGGTTGGAGATGACGATGTCCCACGTGGTCTGTTTCTGAAGCAGCTCAATGGCTGCGGGGCTCATGGGCTCAGCGACGAGTACTTTCATGACTACTGCTTCCCTGCAACGGCTTGCGCGTAGATCTTCTGAACGGCTGCGACACCCTTGCCGAATTCGACCGGGATGCCCTTGGCGTGGAGAATGAGTTCGAGTTCGGCCACCATGGCGAACAGGTCCGGGAAGTCGAAGTAGCCGAGATGGGCGATGCGGAAGATCTGGCCCTTCATGGTGCCCTGGCCGTTGGCGATGATGGAACCGAACTGGTTGCGGAAGCCCTTGACGATTTCGCCGGAGTCCATGCCGGCCGGCGCCTTGATGGCGGTCACCGACGAGGACGGCGAGCCGGGCGCGAACAGTTCCAGGCCCAGCTCCACGGCGGCTGTGCGCGTGGCGAGGGCGAGCAACTGGGCGTTGGTGATGAGGTTGTCCATGCCGATTTCCTTGATGTATTTCAAGCTTTCGGCCAGCGCCAGGATGAGGGAGACGTTGGGGGTCCAGGCGCTTTCGCCCTTGGCCGCCATCTTGGACTCCTTCTTCAGATCGAAGTACAGGCGGGGCAGTTGGGCCGTGGCATTGGCGGCCCACGCCTTGGGGCTGACGCTGATAAAGGCGAGGCCGGGCGGGATCATGAACGCCTTCTGCGAGCCGCCGACGACGATGTCGAGGCCCCAGCCGTCGATGTCGAGCGGCATGGTGCCCAGACCGGTAATGGCATCGACGATGCAGAGGGCGCCGGTGGGTTTGGTGAGGGCGGCGATGGCCTGGACGTCGTGAGCGGCGCCGGTGGACGTCTCCGAGGCCTGGAAGAGGACACCCTTGGCGTCTGGGTTTTCCGTCAGAGCCTGGGCGACGCGCTCGGGCGAGACGGTGTCGCCGTATTCGGCGGTGAGCACGACGGCAGTCAGGCGGAAGGCCTTGGCCAGTTCCACCCAGCGTTCGCCGAACTTGCCGGCCGACAGGACGATGACCTTGTCGCCTTCGCTGAAGAAGTTGGAGATGGAGGCCTCCAGGCCGCCGGTGCCCGAGGAGACGGTGATCAACACGTCGCTGTTCTGTGTGCCGTAGACGTCCTTCAGATCGCGCAGCACCGTCGGGTAGAGCTTGATGAAATCCTGGGTGCGGTGGTGGATGTCGGACGCCATCATGGCGTGCAGGGCACGGGGCAGAAGGGGCGTCGGTCCTGGTGTCAGAAGTCGCTGTTTCTTGATAAACATGGCTGTGGGAAGATAGAACGGGAAGTAGATCACAGGATATCAAATATGGCAATCCTCGAACAGATCCAGAAGGACATGCTGGTGGCAATGAAGGCCAGGGATGAGGCGCGTTTGAGCGCGATCCGCATGGTCAAGGCGGCGCTCATGAAGGAGAAGGCCGACACGATGAAGGTGCTCGACGAAGCGGCGGAGCTGCGGGTCCTGAGCATCTGTTTGAAGCAGCGGCGCGAAGCGGCGGAGATGTACCGCAAGGCCGGCCGGGAAGATCAGGCCGTCAAGGAAGAGGCGGAGGCGGCCATCATCGCTGCCTATATGCCGGCGCTGGCGTCGGATGCCGAACTGGATGAAGCGATCACGGCAGCCATCGAGGAGACCGGGGCCACCACGGCCAAGCAGATGGGCGCGGTGATGACGGCGGCCAAGGCGAAACTGGGCGGCAAGCGGGCCGATGGCAAGCTGCTCAGCGAGAAGGTCAAGGCGCGGCTGGCCTAGTGCCCGTCATGAACTAACCATTCCAACCGCTTGCTACCGCGCGCGGCTCACAACCCGATTCCGAGCAATAGTCCCGCGGTGCGGGTCAAAGAGGGAAAGAACTTGGCGATACCGTGTAGCGCGAGCGGCTGGCATTGCGGAACGTGTCAAGGACTTTGAGACAGTCGGCAAGGAAGTTTACTGAGTACTGTTGATTGTCGCGGTTGGCTTGTTGATCCAGACCTGGGTTGGGGCCGGATGGGACTTTGGCGGCTGTTTGACGAATCGTTCCGGGTG
>JBBQLF010000499.1:0-4141 GCA_038327695.1 Bryobacterales bacterium | reverse complement strand
CAGATCATCGCGCACGAAACCGGGGTGACGGCGGTGGCCGACCCCCTGGGCGGTTCGGACTACGTGGAGGCGCTCACCGGCGAGATGGAGCGGCGGGCCCGCGCCTACATGGAACGGATCGACGCCATGGGTGGCATGATCGACGCCATCGAGCGCAATTACCCGCAGGCGGAGATTGCCAACGCGAGCTACGAGTATCAGAAGCGGATCGAATCCGGCCAGCAAGTGATTGTGGGCGTCAATCGATTTAGGCAGGAGGAGGAGCAGAAGCTCAAGCTGCTCCAGTTGGATCCGCTGGTGGAGCAGACTCAGCTGGAGAAGGTGCGGCGGTTGCGCGCACAGCGCGATGCGGCCCGGGTGGGGACGGCGCTGGAGGCGTTGCGGGCAGCCGCCGCCGGCACAGAGAATACGATTCCATGTATCCTGGAGGCGGTCCGCGCCTATGCCACCATCGGCGAAATCTGCCAGACATTGGGCGGCATTTTCGGGGGGTGGCAGGAGCGAAGTGTTTTATAGGGCTATACTTGAGGTAACCAGAAACAGATGGATCCCATGATCCGGGTGCTGGTGGCCAAACCCGGCCTCGATGGTCACGACCGTGGCGCAAAGATAATCGCGCGGGCGTTACGCGATGCGGGGATGGAAGTGATCTACACAGGCTTACGCCAGACTCCGGAGATGATTGTCAATGCCGCTCTACAGGAAGATGTGCAGGTGATTGGCCTGAGCATCCTGTCGGGCGCCCACAATGCGATTGTGCCCAGGGTGATGGATCTGTTGAAAGAGAAAGAAATGGACGGCGTATTACTAGTCGTCGGCGGCATCATCCCGGATGACGATGCCGCGAACCTGAAAAAGATGGGGGTCGCCGCCGTGTTCCAACCCGGTGCCGCGCTCGAAGAAGTAGTGGCATTCGTGAAGAGTGCCGCGCGCAGGGCGCAATGATGGGCCGCAGTGCGGAGACGGCCCCCTCAAACATTTTGCTAGGATTTTGTTACACCAAATGCAAGACCGACTGAACATCGCCGTATTTGTCGACTACGACAACATTGAGATCGGCGTAAAAAGCACACTTCGACGCGAGTTCGATGTGTCGCTCGTATTGGATGCTCTGAAAGAGCGCGGGGACATCGTCGCCAAGTTCGCCTACGCGAACTGGAGCCGGCAGGAGGGCGCCACGCGCCAGATGGCGGAAAACGCGGTCCAAATGGTCCAGCGCATTCCGTCGCCGCGCGGCGACAAGAACGGGGCCGACATCAACCTGGCGCTGGACGCGCTGGAGATGGCGTTCACCCATGACCACGTGAATGCGTTCGCCATTATCAGCGGCGACTCGGACTTCATTCCGCTGGTCAACAAGCTGAAGGAGTACGGCAAAACCGTCTTCGTGGTGGGCGGCAAGGCATTCACGTCCACCATTCTGCAGCAGAACTGCCACGAGTTCGTCAGCTTTGAATCGCTGCTGAACGTGGAGCACGCGGCCCCGATGCCCATGCCCGTGCCAGCCTCGGCCTCGTCTCTGGCGTCGGCCGCTGCCAACCTGGACCGCGGCACCGGGGAACGCTTCCTCAGCTCCGGCGGCGGGGACCGCGAATCCTACCGCGAGCGCAAAGAGAAGCGCTTCCGTGATCGCGAGGAACGCCGCGAGGAGCGCCGCCGCGATCGGGAAAAGACAGACCAACCCGAGCTGAAAGACCAGATGCCGCAGGCCCGGCCGGCCGCCCTGGATCTGGCGCTGGCGATGCCGCTGGTGGAGCGCGCCCTGCAGGTTCTGGAGCGCCGCAACGTCCAGCCGCAGCTCGGTCTGCTGAAGTCCACCATGCTTCAGCTGGACTCCGCCTTCAACGAGAACGCCTACGGCGCGCGCAGCTTCTCCGACTTCGTGGAGAGGCTGAAGAAGTCCGAGCTCGTCTATGTCAAAGGCACCGGCGGGCGTTACTTCATTGAGCGCAAGCACACATTCCCGGAAAAGAGCCTGCCCAGCCCGTCGGAAGCACTGCCGCTACTGCGGGAAGTGCTGGAAATTCATCGCCTGGAATTCGAGGAGTGCGGCCAGGCGGCCGAAGACCTCTGCGCCTGGATGAAAGAGGAATACCCGACGTTTGACCACGCCAACTACGGCTACCAGGGCTTCAACGAATTCCTCAACTTCGCCCAGGACAAGACCGTGGTCCGGCTGGAGCCGCGCCAGGAGGGCGGCCTGCTGGTCAACCTCGGCTCCGAGTTCTACCCTTCGGCCCCCATCAAGCGGGAAGTGCGGGAAGAGGACCTGCTCACCGAGCACGACTTCAAACAGCCCATCGTCAAGGGCCAGCCGACAGCCACCGGCGAGATCCCGCCGGATGTGGATCCGCCCAAGCCCGTGCGCAAGCGCGTGGTGCGCAAGAAGGCCGAGCCCGGCAACGTCGCCGAGGCCCCCCGCCGCACGCGCCGCAAAAAGACCGACTAGTTTTACAAACCGGAGACTGCCATGGACGAAATCAAACGCATCTTTCCGGCCGATTCACCGACGCCGCGCGGGCCGTATTCGCCCGCCGTCGCCGCCGGCGATTTCATCTACGTCTCAGGCCAGGGGCCCATCGACCCGCTGACGGACAAGATGTCCTACGGCGACATCCAACACGAGACGCGCATCACGCTGAACAACATCAAGCGCATCCTGACCGCAGCCGGAGCCACGTTCAGCGACGTGATCCGATGTGGCGTCTTTCTGCGGGATGGCAACGACTTTGCCGCCATGAACGAGGTCTACACCGAGTTCTTTGGCGACCAGCGTCCGGCGCGGACCACAGTGGCTGTCGCCTTCGCCGATCCCACCATGAAGGTGGAGATCGATTGCGTCGCCTACAAGCCGCGCTAACCCAACATCAGCTATAGTCTCTGAAGAGGGACTCACGATGGCGCTGGGCAACGCATTCGTAATCCGTGTAGTTGATATCTACGGCCAACCCATCGCGGAACCGGCCGATCTAACCGTCAGCCGCAAGGACGGCGGGGTGGTTGTTCGTCAGCCGGCGGCCGATTTTCGCCTGCCGCTGCGCATCGAGAACCTCAACCAGGGACCCGGCGCGTTGTTCTGCGTCACCATCGACGCGCCCTGGTATCAGCCGGTCAGCGCCTTCGTCAACGTGCCGGCCGGGGGCGTGGAAGTAACCTTCCCGCTGCCGTTCCGGCCCAGCGCCGTGCGCGACGCCCGATTTGCAGCCTACAACACCCTGCCGTTAGAAGCCCAGGCGCTTCTGGACGCAGCTGCCTATTTGGGCCTGGATCGGGCCCGCAAAGCAGGCCTGCTGAACATCGTCGCGAAGGCGGAAAAGACCGTGCTGTCTTCCGGACGCAGCGTTCTGTCCTACCTCAAACCCATCACCCGCTTTGAGCAGGACCGCATCTTCGCCGAGGTGGATCCGGAACTCGTGGAGGCGGCCGGGCGGGCCGCCAGCGAGGGCCTCTTGCGCCGCGTCTCCAGTGCCCAGCACCCCCCGCCGGAGGACTACACGAACGGCCCCAGCTACAAGACCAAAGATCGCTTTGGCAACCTACAGGTGACGCTGTTCCAATGCCCGGGCAAACCCCTCATCGCCGATATCGATATCGACAACGCGGCCGGGTTGAAACACATCTTTCAGGTTGTGAAGAACTCCATCCATGGCTCGACGCACCCGTACGACATCCAGGCGGTTCTGATCGCCACCCAGAAGATCGACACCCGCTATACGTTGATTGCCGGGTAGAGCGGCTAGTGTAGTGTCCGCGAAGTGAGTAGACACGACCGGAAACCACTCCGTTGAACCTAAAAACGGCAGTTCGGCCCCCGCCGCACCCAGTTCGGCGTTTGCCGCCAACAAGTTCCAAACTGCTGCGCAGACCATCTTCTGGGTGACAACCGTTTTTGCTGCAACCAGTTGCGGCTACACGTAGATGGCGGATTCTGACGGTCGCAACTGCCGGATTTAGGTTGAAAGACGCGCTTACGCTCCCTCACGGCCGGTGCTCGGTTAGGGGTGATGGGCGACAATTAGAAAGCGCCTCCAACGACAACTATCCAAGCAGCACTCGTAGCGGGTGTATCGCCCTCTAGCAGAACAAGGCCGCGGAGCGTCCTTGAAATGGGGCTTCGCCCCAAACCCCAGGATTTGCCGCA
>JBBQLF010000498.1:0-4147 GCA_038327695.1 Bryobacterales bacterium | reverse complement strand
GAAGATGATCTGCGCAGCAGTTGGAACTTGGTGGCGGCAAACGCCGAACTGGGTGCGGCGGGGGCCGAACTGCCGTTTTTAGGATGATACCCGCGGCCTGTGGGCCGGGCAATCGAATTCCGTGCTGTCCGGCCTGCCGCCGTCTCCGCGCGGCATCCGGCTTGCTGGCGGGGCAAAGAGAAACCCGCCGCCCCTTGTTAGGGACGGCGGGGCAATGGGACTAAACTGGGGCCAGCCTTTAGAACTAGAACGCGTACCGCAACGAAACGATGATGCGGCGGCTCTCGTACTGCGTGCCCAGGATGGTGCCGAACGCCGCGTTGGTATTGGCGCCGGTGTTGTAGTTGCGGGTGATGGTCATGTTCGGGTTGGCCGGGTTGAAGTGGTTGAGGGCGTTGGTCGCCTCAGCCTTGATCTCCACCCGGTGTGACTCATGGAACCTGATCGTCTTCTGGAGGGACAGGTTGAAGATTTGCAGACCAGGTCCGGAGAAGAGGGTCCTGGGCATGTTGCCGATCATGCCGCGGGAGAACGGGGCATAGTCCTTCGGCAACTGGAAGTTGTTCGGATCGACGGGGTACCACAGTCTCGGATCGGCCGTGGAACCGACGTCGGACGGCTTGGCGCCATCCTTCAGCCAGAAGCCTCCCGGTGAGGTGTTGGCCATCTGGCAGCGGTACAGAACGCTTCCCGTGGGGGTGCCGTTGGGATAGCCCACCGGGTTGGACTGGAAGCCGCAGCCCGGTCCAATGGAGGCGCCGGAGAAGATCTGCGCGGTGCCCATGAAGCGCCAGCCCGAGGTCAACTGCTTCGCGAAACTGTTGCCTTTCGTGTAGGCGGGGAACTCGTAGCCGAAGTTGGCGTTGAAGGCGTGCGGACGGTTGCCCGTCTCGTAACGGGTCAACGCGTCGTCGGTCCACTGCAGGCGTTCATACAGCAAGGTCTTCGACCAGGTGTAGTTGGCGCTCCAGGTGATGTTCCTGCCTGCGCGGCGGTTCAACTGGATCTGCAGCGAGTTGTAGCTCGACGTGCCGTTATTGGTGAACATGGGAATCCCGCCCACACCCTTGAAGCCCACCAGAGACCGGATGAGGTTGGTGGAGTAGAGGCCGCTGCTGGTCGGATCCCTGTAGAGCGGGTTGGTGCCGCCCGCCGGCGTCCAGGTGGTGAACGGCTTCACGGCGTTCAGGTCTTCGACGGCGCCGTTGAAGCCATGCTTGAACTGGTTGCCGACGAAGGCCACGTCGACGATCATGCTCCAGCCGATGTCGCGCTGGATGCCGAAGCTGTAGTTGTAGGTGGTGGGAGCAAGGTGCTCTTCCGACCCGCCCTGGATGTCCTGGGGGGCGAGGACGGCGCTGGCGCCGCCAAGCGCGGTGAACGAGGAGTTCAGCACGATGGGCGCGAGGAAGGTGGGCGGCGCGGCGAGCGGGCCGCGGCCGACGCCGAGAGCGCCGATGTAATCGACAGTGGCAGCGCGGTCATAGAAGATGCCGAAGCCGCCGCGGATGGCGGTCTTGCCGTTTCCGGCGAGGTCATAGGCGAAGCCGACGCGCGGTCCGAGGGTGATGGGCGGCGCCTTCCAGAAGTTGCCCATGTAGTCTTTGATGCCGCTGAAGGGCATGCCGGAGTAGCTGGCAGGATCGTATGTGCCCTGGCGGACGTAGGCGTACGTAGCACCGGTGACCGGGTTCTGCGAGCGCTTCACACCGTTGTCCAGGATCGGGTAGAGAGGCTGACCAGCCTTGTTCCGGTCATAGACGGATGCGGAGAAGAGGCCCAAACGCTGATCGGTCGTGTGGAGCGAGCCCATGTACTGGAAGCGCATGCCGAGGTCGAGGGTGAGCCGGGGCATGACCTTCCAGGTGTCCTGCAAGTACCAGTCGAGCTGGTTGTAGCGCGCGTGGTTGACCTGCTTGATGTTGTCCTCGCCGTAGGCGAAGAAGCCGCCTGTGAGCAGGTTGGAGTAGGGATAGCCCGTATCCACCGCGCTGGCCCTGTCGGAGCCGAAGTAGTAGGAGCCGGCGATGTTGTAGGTGGAGTAAACGCTGACGTTACGCGCCATCCTCTCGAAGTAGGCGCCGGCCTTCATGGTGTGGGAGCCCTTGATCCAGGTGAGGTTGGAACTGATGGTCTGCACCTGGTCCGTTCCGTCGAACGGCCACCGGCTGTCAAAGCCGAAGCCGGGAGCGTTCGTGATGCCCTGGCCCGACGACTGCGCGGAGTAGCCCGACGGGAGGCCGAAGTTGATCTGCGGCCGCAGGTTCAGATAGTTCGATGCCGGGAACAGCCGCGACAGCGGGACCGCACCCTGTGCGTCCTTCAAGGGCAGGAGGCTGTTGTTGTACGATGTCTCGTCGGTGGGGGTGTTCATCTGGTGGCCGCGCGTGATGCCGTACATCGTCTCGAGAATCACGTTCGGGCTGAAGGTGTGAATCCACGCCGAGGCCACGCCCGCTGACGGGATGCTGTAGTTGTGTGGGAACTGGCGCCAGCCGTTGCCGAGGGCGCCGAGGATCTGGCCGTAACCCTTGTTGGCGGCGTAGTCCTGCAAGAGACGGATGTAGAAGTTGTCCCTCGAACTGATGGGATAGTCTATGCGCAGAATGCGGTCGTGCCGCGGCCGCTCGAAGGGGTTGACGAACTCGGCGTTGTACTGGCGCTGCCCGGTCGGGTCAGTCGCGTTGGGCAGCGGGAACAGGTTCATCATGGCGAGGCCAGTGCGGTCGATCCGGGCCTGCGGGATCTTGTTGCCCGGGAATTGCACGCCGGTGGCGGGATCATAGATGGGAACCAGAACGCCGGCGGTGGTGGTGGTGGCGGAGTAGTCGCCCTGCCGCTCGAGCGCGGTCGGCATGGTGTAACGGTTCGCACCCGTCACGCCCTTAGTCTTGAGGTAGTCGTAGGAGAAGAAGAAGAACAGCTTGTTGCGGTCCTTGTTGAAATTCGTGCCGGGGATGATGACCGGTCCGCCGATGGTGCCGCCCATGTTGTGGAACTTGTAGCTCGGCCGGATGACGCCCAACTTGTTGTTGAAGAACTCGTTGGCGTTGAGTGCTTCGTTGCGAAGGTAGTAGTAGGCGCTGCCATGCCACTGGTTGGTGCCGCCCTTGATCATGACGTTCATCTGACCGCCGGAGCGCGCGCCGTATTCGGCATTGAAGTTGGCGACCAGCACTTTGACTTCCGCGATGGCATCGACGCTGGGCGCGATGTAGCCGAAGTCGCGGTTGCCCGAATCCTGGGAAGCGGCGCCGTCCAGGACCAGCAGCTTCTGGCCAGACTGACCACCCATAATGACCGGACTGCCAGAGCCCCACCCGCGGTCACTGTTCTGGTTGAGATCCTGTACGCCGGGGAGCGTACTCATCAGCATCATGAAGTTGCGGCCCTTGGTGACCGTGTCCTCAATCTGGGTAGTCGTGATCGACTGGCCTCTGTCGGAACTGTCCGTGTTCACGCGAACGGCGGACGCCGTGACTTCAACCGAAGTGCTGACATCGCCAACCTGCAGGATGATTTCCGGCAGCGAAACCCTTTCCACCGCGCCCACGGTGATGGCTTTCTGCTCGTACGTCTTGAAACCGGTCTGGGCGACCTTGAGGGTATACGTGCCGGGAGACACGTTGGCGAACGTGAAGTTGCCACTCGAGTCCGTGGTGAACTCGCGGACCTGCTTCGTCAGGTTGTTGGTTAGTTGAACTTTTGCGCTCACGATGACCGCTCCGGCTGGATCCGCCAGCCGGCCGGTAATTTGACCGGACATCGCTTGCGAGTATGCTGCGGGCACCGTGGCCAGCAGCAAGATAAGTGCTGCGGTAAATGCTTTGACGTGCGTCATTAGAGTCTGACCTCCTCTTGGTCTTCCACCAGCAATCCCACCTGGCCAACGGGGCGAGGCGAGGTGCGCTTGCGCCAGTATATAACAACATCGGCAGACACGGCTCAGAACGAATTCCTTTACCCGGCACCAAATATACAAAGCCGGAGTTCCGGATCCGCAACATCAGACCTCCTGATCTCGATGAAATCTGATTGATCCCGAGCAGTGAGACTACTGGCATCGGACTGTGGATCTGCGGCAGGGCCGCTGCCGATGGCTCAAGATTTCCTGACGCCATGCAGAGGCCGGATGCGGTCAGGAATC
>JBBQLF010000497.1:0-4151 GCA_038327695.1 Bryobacterales bacterium | reverse complement strand
GCCGAGGGCGGCGCGGTGGACTTCGGCGATGAGGAGGCGTTAGAATCCCCACCCGCAAAAGTTGATGCGCGCCGGCCAGCGGACCTTGATTTCCATGAAGAGTTGTAGCGAGTACTGGATTTATATGTAGGAATCGAGGGCGTATTCCTCCAGGGCGGCACGCGGGCGGACCTCCGGATGGCCCCACCAGCCATACCATTCGGCGATCAGCCAGTAGCCCAACGCTTCGGTGCGGGGGCCGGCCTGGGGATCAGTGGCGGCGCCGGAAAAGAGCAGCAGGGCGGCGGGATCCTGGGCCGCGGCGCGGACGCCGGCCTCGATGTGCTGGATGAAGTAGCGCGGCTCCCCATTCTGAAACGGCTTCAGGAACCAGGCGGAGTCCAGGGTGGGATCGTCGCGCAGGTTCCACACGGCGTGGCCGGGCACGATCACCAGATGCGTGAGTTCGTCCATGACGCTACCCCTTAGAACAGCTTGTTCTGGCCCCAACCCATCGGGCGGCGCTCGACGCCGAAATACTCGAAAGCCCGCTCAGTGCCGATGCGGCCGCGCGGGGTCCGGTCCAGGAAGCCCAATTGGATCAGGTACGGCTCGTAGACCTCTTCAATGGTGTCCGGCTCCTCGTCGGTGGACGCCGAAATGGTGTTGAGCCCGACGGGCCCGCCGGCGTACTTGTCGAGGATGGTCATCATGATCTTCTTGTCGATCTCGTCGAGGCCGAAGCGGTCCACTTCGAGGAGATCCAAGGCCCGGCGGGCGACGGCCAGATCGACGTGGCCCTGGGCGCGGACCTCGGCGTAGTCGCGCACGCGGCGCAACAGGCGGTTGGCGATGCGGGGCGTGCCGCGGCTGCGCCGGGCCACTTCTTCGGCGGCATCGGTATCGATGGGCGTGGCCAGGAGTTTGGCGGCGCGGAGGACGATCTTCTGAAGTTCCGGCACCTCATAGTGTTTCAGGTACAGGATGAGGCCGAAGCGGCCGCGTAAGGGCGCGCTTAACAAACCCTGGCGGGTGGTGGCGCCGACGGCGGTGAACCGCTGGATGGGCAGCGAGTGCGTGCGGGCGCCCGGACCCTGGCCGATGACGATATCGACGCGGAAGTCTTCCAGGGCGGAGTAGAGCACCTCCTCGACATCGGCCAGCAGGCGGTGGATCTCATCGATGAAGAAGACCTGACGGTCTCGCACGTTGGACAGGATTCCGGTGAGGTCCAGCTTCTTTTGGAGCATGGGGCCGCTGGTGAGATCGAACGGCACTTCCAGCTCCTGTGCGATGATGTTGGCCAGCGTCGTTTTGCCGAGGCCCGGCGGGCCGATCAGCAACACATGGTCCATCGCTTCGCCGCGCCGGCGGGCCGCCTCAATGGTCACAGAGAGCAGCTCTTTCAGCTTGGCCTGGCCGGTGAAATCATCCAGCCTTTGGGGGCGCAGGCTGACCTCAAACTGCAGCTCTTCGGGGCTGACAATGGGCGAGATGACGCGGCTGGGCTTTTTGGGCTCGGGCATGGTGGACTGCCTTCCAGGTTATCGCAGCAGTTCCATGGCGCGCCTGAAAAGGGGCTCAAATTCGGCGTCGCCCATCTCCTTGGAGGCCTTCACGACCGCAGCGTCAGCGGCCGGCCGCTGGCAACCGAGGTTGACCAGGGCGCTGGCGACGTCGCTCTGGACGGCGGTGAAGACGGCCACGGACGCGGGTTTGGCGGCGCCGGGACCGGAGGGTCCGCCCATGCCTTCGAGCTTGTCGCGGAGTTCCAAAATGACGCGCTCGGCGGTCTTCTTGCCGATGCCGGGGACGCGGGTGAGCATCTGGACGTCGCCGCCGCGGATGATGCGGATGAGGTCCGGCGCGGCCAGGCCGCTCAGAACGGTGATGGCGAGTTTGGGCCCGATGCCGCTGACGCTGATGAGCTTCTCAAAGAGAGTTTTCTCCTCCGCGCGGAGGAAACCGAACAGTTGGATGGCGTCCTCGCGCACGTTCGTGTAGATGCGCAGCTTCACCTCGGCGCCTTCGGCGGGCAGCGTTGTGTAGGTGGAGACGGAGATAGCCACGTCGTAGCCGACTCCGGCCGCTTCGATCACGGCCTGATTGGGGTGCTTCTCCAGGAGGATTCCACGCAGATGGGCGATCATGCCCTATATCTTCTCAGGTGCGGTTACCCTGGAGAAGAATGGCACGAAGAATGTTTTATGTCGACGAGGTCCAGGGCGATGTGGCGTACCTGCGCGGCGAGACCGCGCAACACATCCGGAAGGTCCTGCGGGCTGAGCGCGGGCAGCGGTTTGAAATCTCAGACGGGGTGCAGATCCACCTGGCGGAACTGCTGGATTTCGGCAAGGACGTGGTGGAGTTCCGCCTGCTGGAGCCACTGCCATCGGTGGCGCCGGAGGCGCGGGTACACCTGTTCCAGTCGCTGATCAAGTTTGACCATTTCGAGTGGGTGCTGGAGAAGGCGACGGAGTTGGGCGTGGAACAAATCACGCCGGTCTACGCGCTGCGCTGCGAGAAGGGGTTGGACCAGGCGGCGGTGAAGAGGCGGGAGCGATGGCTGCGGATTGTGGCGGAGTCCGGGCAGCAGTGCCGCCGGTTGGCTCCGCCGGTTCTGGACGAGCCGGTGCGGCTAAAGACGGCGCTGGGGATGGAGGCGCCGCTGCGGCTGTGGCTGGAAGAGGAGCCGGGCGCTGCGGCCATCATGGGGGCCGTACGGGCGCCGCTGGCGCATGTGCTGGTACTCTGCGGGCCGGAGGGGGGCTGGGACCCGCGGGAGCGTGCAGAGGCATCGGAGCGAGGCTGGCAGCCGGTGTCGTTGGGGCGGCAGGTGCTGCGGGCGGAGACGGCGGCGATCAGCGCGATGGCGGTGATTTCGGCCATCGCGGAGGGTTCATAACGGGGCTGTTGGCGCTTGAGAAAAGCAGGGGCGAGTAGGCAAGTCCCGTGGAGATCAGGGTGGCGCAGTGAGCGGCACCGGCGGGGTAGATTCTGGGGGCGTTGCTGGCGAGCGTGCCGCCGGCCTGGATGGCAGATGAGCCGCCGGTCCAAACGGTGTTCCCTCCAGGAGCTGCCAGGATGGCGGGGACCCCCGGCGCGCGGGCGGCGGGGGCGGGGGCAGTCAGGCAGGCGGCGGGGGCGGGGGCAGTCAGGCAGGCGGCGGAGGCGGGGGCAGTCAGGCAGGCGGCGGGCGGCGGGGGCGAGCGCGGCGCGACGGGTCAGTTCGGGCGACTCCGTGGCTGCTGTTCCACTGCAGGAGCCGGGCAGTGGCAAGCGCGCATCAGTGGCGTGCCGTGGCCGTCCCGGAGGGGTCCGGCGGCGGTGATCCGGCTGCACGCCTGAATTCCGCGATCGTCTCCAGGACGAGTTGCGCGGCCCGGCCCAGGCCGGCGTGGACCAGCGGGCTGAGGGCGGCGCCCGGGGCAAAGCAAAGGCCCTCCACGCCGATGACAGCCAGGCGCGCAGGCAGGACACCAAGAGCAGCGGCCAGCCGCAAAGCCTCCGCCGGGCCGAGGGAATGGGTGGAACTGGCCGGCGGTGATCGGACCAGCGCCCAATCGGCCTCAGGCAGAACGGCGGAACTGCCGGCGGGGCGCCCGGACACCATGGCGTCCACGACAATGCACGCGTCGCACCCCTCCCAGGCGTCCAGCATCGCCAGGCCGGTGGTGCCGATCGACTGCACGCGCACGTCCGGCACTCGCTGGCGCTCAATCTCCTGGACTACGAGCAATCCAACGGCGTCGTCGCCGCAATGCGGATGTCCACAGCCCAGAACGGCGATCATTGCCGCCGGATGTCCAGCTTCAGAAAGTGGGTGGCGCACGAGATGCACGGATCGTAGTTGCGGATCGCCTGCTCACACAACAGCCGCAGACGCTCGTCGCCCAAGGCGGCGGACTGCTCCGCAACACCCCACAGATCCTCTTCAATGCCCTTCTGATTCTGCGCCGTGGGCGGGACGATTCTGGCGGAAACCACTCTGCCCTGGGCGTCCAGCTCATACCGGTGATACAGGATGCCGCGCGGCGCCTCCGTGCAGGCGTGGCCAACCCCGGCGCGTGGCGCGGGCTCCTGCCCGCCCAGACGCAGCGGATCCTCCGGTGGAGGATCATACTGCTCGACGATCCGAATGGCCTCCTCCACGGCAACCAGTGTTTCAATGG
>JBBQLF010000496.1:0-4153 GCA_038327695.1 Bryobacterales bacterium | reverse complement strand
GCGCGGCAACTCCAGGGTAAAGGTCGCGCCCTGGTCCGGACCGGCGCTATACGCGGTCAGAGATCCGCCCATTTCCTGCGCCGCCAGCGCACCGCTGTGCAGCCCAAAGCCGTGCCCGCTTTTGCGGGTCGTAAAACCGTGATTGAAGATTCGTATCAGGTTTTCCGCAGGGATGCCAACTCCATTATCAATGACCGAGATCCTGACCCTGGCCTCACCATTCTCGACGCGCACGATCAGGCGCTTGTCCGCCCGCCCGGAATCGTCGCAGGCGTGTTTGGCGTTGCGCACCAGGTTGACCAGGATTTGCAGAATTTTGTGCCGTTCGCCATTCATGGGCGGCACGTCCTCAAATTCGCGAGTCACTTCCACCCCGTGCCGGCTCAAAGAACCCAGGTTCATGCGCAGGCTGTCTTCCACCACTTCCCGAATGTTGATGCCTTCCCTGAGGCCGGAGACTTTCGCGTAACTTTGCTGCATCGCCACGATTTCCTTGATGTGCTCGATGTTCTCGCGCAATAAGCCCAGCTCCTTAAGGGTCGCCGCCTGGTCGGCGAGCAGGTGGGCGGAGAGTTGGGCCAGATAGGCCGGCAATTGTTTCCCCTGGGGGTCGCTGGCGAGGAAGATCCCGAGGTCGCCTTCGTGAGCGCGCAACAAGGTTACGACTTTGTCGAGGCTGGAAACCTTGGACCGCTGCAAGCTGCCCATGACCACGCTGGCCGAGGTGTTGACGCTGTTAAGCACATTGCCGACGTTATGAAGCACATTGGTGGCGATTTCGGCCATGCCCGCCAGACGGGAAACCTCCAGCAGTTGGTGATGCGCTTCATCGAATCTGGCCTCGGCTTGTTTGCGCTCGGTGATGTTCGTATGTATGCCGACGAAACCAACGATTCGACCGTCTTCATTCTTCAGGGCATAGGCCCGCAGTAAGATGTCCAGCACGTGCCTGGCCTTATCCAACATCTTCACTTCGCCGAGGTAGGAATCGCCCTTCATGATCGTGGCAAACACCTCGCGCCCCACTTGCTCGTCGGCGTAAACGGTTGCCAGCGGTCCCTGTGTGCCGTCAACCTCGCGGGCCGTCAACCCATACAGGGCGGTGAAGGCTTTGTTCTGATAGAAATGGCGGCCTTGGGGCGTTGACATCCCGATCCCATCCGAAGAACTGTCAACGGCTCGCTGAAAGTAGAGTAAGCGCTCCGCATGCCGGGCGTTCTCAACCGCCAGCGCCAGGACGTGGCGGATGCTAAGGGCGAGATTGAGGTAGTGGTTCGTGTATTCCGGGAATGCGATGTGGTCCAGACGCAGCAGTCCCAGGCGGCCGTTGCGGCCTTCCAACACCAGGCTGAACCCGTCCGTTTCCGCCGGGGCATCCGCTTCTTCCGTGGTCGGCGACGCCAGCGCGGCGACCTCCTCAGGCGCTGGAGCCGCATCCGGGGGCTGCAAAGAGGCCGTTCCCGGTTTCCCGTCCGTGAAGGGGATGTAGATCGCCCGGGATGGGGCGCACAGCGTGGTGAACAGATCGAGAATCCGGTTGATCACCTGCTGTTCCTGCATAAGCCCACTCATTTGACTCAGCACGTCAAAGGTCATCGCATGGTCGGCCAGGGCACGACTTGCCTGGTTGGTCGTCGAGTCATGGTTCGCCTGCGCCTGTCGGAGCCGCCAGGCAAGAACCTTGGCCAGCAGTGTCTCCCGAAAATGATCAAGGCCAATCCGCACGTTCTCCGCGGGGAGATTCACGAACTCGGAAAACGCCGTGAGATGCTCGCCGCTCTTCGGATCCACGCCCGTGTCGAGCAACACAATGCGGGTGGCGCTCTCGGCGAAGAACGCCTGTGCGGTGACCTGGTCGAACTTCCAGTCCTTTAGCATCTGCCGCCAGCCGGCCAGCCAGCCCGGCGTGACCAGATAGGCGCCGCTGTCGATGTAGGTCTGGACGACGGACCGATCAAGCACCGCATCGAAACAGAGCGCGAGACGGCTGCGCAGGGGCCTGCCAGACTCGCGGTCAGGAACCCTGGACAAGACACAACCCAGAACTTCCACGTCGGCGAATGTTGCCCGGCATTCCTTGAGTCGCGCCTCGATTTCAGGTGAGGACTCGGCGGCCCAGTGGCATCGGGCAGGAAGCAGGACAATAGCCACGTCGTCAAGAGCCTCGGCGGCGACCACTTTTGCGGCCTCGTGCCGGAAGCTCTCGCAAACTAGAATGGCAAGCTTATCAGGCACGGTCGTTGTCTCCCTCGGCCCAACTCAGCGGATAACGGCCCCATTCCTGGACCGTCTCCGAGATTCCCGACAGTACGTCTTCCGAAACCTGCCACGGAATCTCCCCGTGGTTGTCGGCGAGAATGTAGCCTCCGCCCTTGCCGGCGCCGGCGATGGCGTCTTTGACAGCACCCTCGACCTGTCCCGGTGTCCAGTGCCGCATGGTTATTCCGTTCAGGTTCCCAAGAAGCGACAGACGACCGCGGCAGGCGGCCTTCAGCGCGGCCAGATTCTCTTCCGCGCTGACGCCGATGATGGCGGTGCCCGTCTGGGCCACATCGTCCGCGATCGGGAGGCACCGGCCCGAGGCGAAGTGGGTGGCCGTGGGCCCCTTGATGCGGGCCACCGTCCGCCGCGCCACCTCATAACCGGTCGTGAGATACATTTCTCGCGGAACGATCGTAGTCGAGGAAACCGGGTCGAAGTAGCAAATCGCCGTCGCGCCGGCCGCGAGTTGGGCATTGGCCCAGGCCACGCAGAACTCCTCGTTGACCTGCATCAGGCGTTCAAACAGGCTGCGCCGCTCGTGCATCAGATCCAAGTAATGATCGAATCCCATCTGCATCACCGGCACTGAGAAAGGAGACATGACGACGCCAATGATCGGGGCCTCGTCGCCCACTCGCGCCTTGAGGATTTCAATCGTCTTCAGAACCTTGAGAAGGCATGGACTCTCATGCACGCGCGGCGGGGCCAGACGCAGGATGTCTTCCGGTTGTTGGATGAACGGCTGACCGGAGTTGGCGGGGCCGTCCTCGACTGTGACCACCTCGCCGCCCCACGCCTCGATCTCGATCGGCGCGTAGTAAAGCGCATAGAGACAATCGTGCCGGTAGCGAGCGCGCATCCGGATCTGGCCTTCGGCCACGAGCTCCGGCCGCGCGAAGTACTCGGCGATGGAAACGCCGAGTTCGCGGGCGCCATGCATAGTGACCAGCAGGAAAAACGGCACGCGATCCGGCTCTTTTTGCCCCAGGGCGGTCAGCACTCGCTGCATGGAGGTCATGGCAGGTGTTGTTGTCACGTTGGACTCTCCTCATATTTCGCCACGATGGGCAGGACGTCTGAAGCGGTTCGGCCCATGGCATCGGCACCCACCTCGCGCCAGAGTTGCGGGTCCAGGCGGAAAGGCGCCCCGCCGACAACGATGGATGCGTGTAACCCCTCGCGGTCCAGGGCGCGGCGCACGTCAGCAACCTTCAGGGCGGACGCCAACATCAGGGTCGAGATCAGTAACACTTCGATGCGGTCCTTGCGGATCTGATCCACCAAGGCCGCGGCGGTGATCGCCCCGTAGTCACTCAGCGCATAGCCGGCGGAACGCAGCAGGGAGGAAACCATGCGCTTTCCGAGCAGGTGCCGATCTTGCAGCACGGCGATGGCTATGCGCGGTTGCGTCTTGCGGTTCGGAGATTGCGGAGGAAACAGCTCGTCCATGAGAGCCTCACAGATGCGTCCACTCATGTAGACTTGGGACAACGCCGCACGGCCTTCCGCCCAGTCAGTGCCGATGCGCTCCAGCGACGGCACGATCAGATCCTCAACGGTGGAGAAGGGCGCAACGCTGGCCATGTTCTTGGTCAACTCCGCGCGGGCGGCAACCCGGTCCGCCTTCATCAGCGCTTGCCCAAATCGCTCCAGCGCCTCCGCAGGCAGGCGGCGATCACTGTAAACATTCGTTGTCATGAGTGGCCAGGGTTCATGATTGGAAAGCCGCTGGATCCCGGTTGGGGGATTCGCGCGGCAACTCCAGGGTAAAGGTCGCGCCCTGGTCCGGACCGGCGCTATACGCGGTCAGAGATCCGCCCATTTCCTGCGCCGCCAGCGCACCGCTGTGCAGCCCAAAGCCGTGCCCGCTTTTGCGGGTCGTAAAACCGTG
>JBBQLF010000495.1:0-4168 GCA_038327695.1 Bryobacterales bacterium | reverse complement strand
AGGTCGCTGCCCACGATGAGGGACTCGTGGAAGAAGATCTCTTCGGCCTCTTCCGGGGTGACCTGGTGGCAGTCCCAGTTCTTGCCATCGTTCGAATCGTCCCATTCGAAGCCGGTGCATTCATCCAGCGGATCATGCCGGGGCGCCACTCTAGAAAGAAAAGCGTAACGCAATCTGGAGTTGGCGGGCGGAGGTGGTGGTGTTGCGGATGAGGCCGAAGGTGGAGAGCGGCTTCTCGTTGTCCGCCGCGCCGTCAAAGGCGGCCAGCGCCGGGGGGCCGAAGTTGGCGTGGTTGAGGAGGTTGAAGGCTTCCAGGCGGAGTTGGAGTTTGGCCATCTCGGAGACGCGCTTCAGCCCGAAGTTCTTGGCGAGCGAGAGGTCGAAAGTGCGCAGCGTGGGGCCGAGGAGTGCGCCACGGCCGGAGTTGCCGAGTTTTCCGGCCGGCTGCAGAGCGAAGGCCGCAGGATTGAACCACTGGGCGGGATCGCCAATGACCGCTGTTTGGTGGGTGAATCCAGGGGCGAAGTCGGGCCGGTCGAAGCCCATGCCGGAGGCGATGGAGGGCTGCCAGAGGGAGCGGGAGCGGTTGCGCGCGACGAAGACAGTGAGGGGGGTGCCGCTGCGCATGGTCCAAATGCCGGAGAGCTGTATGCCCCATCTCATCTGGTAGAGGAAGTTGGCGACGAAGTTGGACTTGGCGTGGTAGTCCGACAGGCCCTTATTGTAGTTGAAGCCGGGGAACTCCGGGAACGCGGTGGTGGTGCCGTTGGTGGCGTCGGAGAAAAACGTGGAGGCCTGGGTGGTGTCGACAGTGCGGCCGTAGGTGTAGGAGACCTGGGCCGAGAGGCCTTTGCCGAAGCGGCGTCGCGCCTCCATCAACATGGCGTTGTACCAGGAGTCGCCGTCGGAGCTCTTCAGTTCGATGACGCCGAAGGCCGGGTTGCGGCGGCGGGGTGTGCCGGCTGGAAACAGGAGAGAGCCGTCGGGCTGTGTGGTGGGCGTGGCGATATTCCAATCGCCGGAGCGCCACAGGCGCTGGCCGCGCGAGCCGGAGTAGCCGAGGCTGAACAGGACGTCGCCGGGCAGTTGGCGCTGGAGGGAGAGGTTGTAGAACTGGATACGGGGGCTCAGGATGTCCCACTGGATGGGCCGGATGGTGTTGGCGGCACCGGCGCTGAGGTTGGGGACGGGGAAGGTGGAGTTGTTGACGGAGACGCGCGGGGTGGCGGGCGGATTGGTGATCGTCACGATCAGATGCTGCTGGTTGTTGGTGTTGAAAAAGAGGCCGTAGCCGCCGCGGAGAGACGTGCGGCCGTTGCCGAACAGATCCCAGGCAAAGCCGGCGCGGGGCATGATGTTGGTGTAGGTGGGGTTCTGGTAGAGTTGGCCGACCGTGGGGGCGGTGTCGGTGGCGAGGTTGGGGACGGCGGAGTCGCGGCCATAAATGTCCCTGGGCATGGACGAGAACTCGTAGCGGATGCCGGCATTGAGCGTGAAGCGGGAGGAGACGCGGAAGTCGTCCTGGAGGTAGAAGCCCATCAGGGTGAAGCGCCAGTAGCGGTCCAGGGCGCCGCCGGCGGAGAGGCCGAGGAAGCGCAGGGGCGTGCCGGTGAGGAAGTCCCGGAGGCCGCCGAACGTCTGGATGCCCAGAGAGAACGTGGGGTTGTACAGGTTGTCGCGGTAGCGTTCAGCCAGGACGCCGGCCTTGAGGACGTGACGGCCCTGGAAGTGGGTGAAGGCATATTCGCCGCCGAAGACGTTCTGGACCAGTTTGACGTTGACGGAGGTCTGCGGACCCCAGCGCGGAAAGCCGCCAATATCGATGTTGCCGGCGAGCGAGCGGGTGGGGATAAAGGGAGTGAGTTTGGTGGCGGTGTTGGCCTCGACATCCTGGCCGACGTTGGTACGGGCAAACGAGCCGCGAAAGGTGTGGGAACTGTTGGGACTGGCGATCCAGCGGTGTTCCAGGGTGAGGAACTGGTTGCGCGAGAGGAAGGAACGGGGGAACTGGGGGTAGTCCGTGGGCAGGCGCTGGGCGGCATCGTCGATGGTGAAACGGCCGAAGAACTGGTGGGCGGAGTTGAAGTAGTGATCGATGCGGGCTTGGCCGAAGTCCTGGCGGAGGGCCTGTTTGAAGGGGAATGTGTAGACGGCGAGGCCGCCGCCGCGGTTGGGGCCGTTGGGGAGTGGGAACTCGTCCAGGTAGGGCTGGATGGACGGGTTAATGGTGACCGGCCCCGTGGGGAGGATGCCGCGGCGGGCGTTCTCATCGGGGACGATTGTGTTGATGGACCGGCCCAGGCGTTCCTTGAGGGCCTCGTAGGCGGCGAAGTAAAAGGTCTTTTCGCGGCGGATGGGGCCGCCGAGGGAAGCGCCGAACTGATTGCGGGTGAACTTGGGCTGAGCGGCGGGATCGAAGAAGTTGCGCGCGTCGAAGTTGTCGTTGCGGAAGTACTCGTAGAGGGAGCCGTGGAGGGCGTTGGCGCCAGACTTGGTCAGGGCGTTGATCTGGCCGCCGGAGTTGCGGCCGAATTCGGCGGAGTAGGTGTTGAGCTCGATGCGGAATTCGCGGATGGCCTCCAGACCAAGGACTGTGGAAGCGGCCGAGCCAGCAGGGCCGTTGGTGAAGTCGTTCTGCGGCGTGCCGTCGAGGAGGTAGACGTTGGAGCGCGGGTCCTGGCCGTTGATGGACATCCCGAGGCCATGAGCCACGACGGAGCCGCCATCACGATTGGGGTAGGCGATGACGCCGGGGGTCAGCAGAGCGAGATCGGTGTAGTTGCGGCCGTTGAGGGGGAGTTCCCGCATGGTCCGTTCGCCCACGAGGAAACTGATCTCCGAGGTCTGGGTGTTGACCATCGAGGGGCGATCGGTGACGGTGACCTCCTGATCGATCGAGCCGATCTCCAGGGTGACATCCAATGTGACGGCGTCGCCCACCGAGAGTGTGACGGACTGGTGAAGCAGGGGGCGGAAGTTGGTCTTCTGGACGTGAAGATGGTAGTCGGCGGCGGGCAGATCGGCCAGGTGAAACCGCCCCTGGTCGTCCGTGGTGACGGTTCGGGTGAGGCCGGTGGCGTCCTGATCCGCCGAGACCCGGGCTCCGGGGATGCCGGTCCCGGCACGGTCGCGGACGGTGCCGCCGAGGCGGGCCTGTGTCTGCGCGTAGACACAGAGGGCCGCGATGGTGAGTGACAGAACGAGTCGGGCCAGCATGAGGAGGTTACCCGTAGTGTACCAGCGGGGGGAAATCAGCACTGTAGAGTGAAGGACGCGCGAAGGAGGGCAGGAGTAACGGGCGGAAAAGCGAAAGCCCCGGAACGCCTGTGCGGTTCCGGGGCTAACGGGCGGAACTGAACTTGTTAGGCCACCTCGGCCGGGCGATGGCGCTTCATGATCTCATGCATCTGGTCTTTCAAATGGAGCTTGAGTTTCTTCAGGCGGTGCTCCTCAATCTCATCCTGGTCAGTCAGGTGTGGTTTGGCTTCGATGGTGTCGATCAGCTTCGCGTATTCGGCGTGCTTCTCGGCAAGGGCTCGAAACTCTTCATTTGACTGGACCAGGAAGGCCTTCAGCTCTTCCTGTGCGAGTTTGTCCATCAGGGTGGTTCTCCTTGGGGTCGAAATCCGCGCCGAGTCTTCTGGAGTCTTTGCTGGCTCGGTGGGGTCTAATGAGACGCATTTGACGTGCCGGCAACCCCTCTCGGGGCTACCGACACCCTGACACTACCATTTTTGGAATCGTCTTACAATCCCATGTCGATAGTAGGAGGCTGGTCTCAGAAATAGAACTTGGCCCCAAGCTGGATCACCCGGGTGGTGAGTCCGCGGACACCGCCGCCAATGGCACCGAAGGTGGCGGAACGAATGTTCAGGTCCACGGTGCTGGGGTCCGGGTTGTAGTGGTTGAAGAGGTTGAAGACCTCAGTGCGGAAGTCAACGCGCCTCTTCTCCGTGATGCGGAAGCTCTTGTTGATGGAGAAGTCGAAGTTGAAGAGCCCAGGGAGCCGGATTGAGTTGGTGCGGGGCGCGGTGCCGAAGCGGCCAAACGGAGTCTGGGCGAAAGCGGCGGTATTGAACCAGCGCTTGTAGGTGCGGTCGCCGCTGGAGAGATTGGCGTCCTGTCCCGTGAGGTCAGTGCGAGAGCCGATGCCGGTGCCGGTGGTGTC
>JBBQLF010000494.1:0-4172 GCA_038327695.1 Bryobacterales bacterium | reverse complement strand
GGCGGTTGCAGCCGCGGGCGAACAGGCTGCGCGCATCCAGGTTCGCGCGCGTGGCGTAGCTTTCCTTGATCTCCCACTGGCGCTCCACGAATTGCCGGCCCGGCTGGGCGATGCTGTTGTGCGCGCCCCAGGTGTGCTCGTTGTAGAACATCACGTTCTTCCACGCGCCGCGAAAATCCTCGGCCGGATAGCGGTTGCGCGGCTCAAAGATCGAAGCCAGCGCCGCCGCGGTCTCCGCCGCCGGCAACACCCGCTGGGTTTCGCGGTTCAACAGCGTCGCGTGCATGGTCGAACCCACGCCGTCCTCCCAATACGCGCCGCAATCGCCGCGATACACCGGCAGCTTGCCGGCGAAATGCTTTTCCACGTAGTTGAAGTATTCCGCATCGGTGGCGACCACGAGCTTGGGAAACTCAAATTCCTTGTTCCACCGTTCGATGACCGGCGCCTCGCCGTGCGCGGGAATGGCGGCATTGTCCACATAAGCGCCGTAGATCATGACCGCGTCGGGCACGTAGTTGTCACGCACGTAACGGACGATGAACTGCGGCACGCTGCGCTTCAGGTATTCGAGGCTCGAGATGTCGCCGCCCCAGCCTGGTCCGGTGAGCCGCTTGAGCTGCGTGTAGCTCCGCGAATACCACATGAACACCCGCTCGCCGTTCATGCCCTCCCAGTAATACGGCGAGTCCTCGTTGAGATCGCTGTAGTGCAGGATGGGGGCGCGGGACTGGTTGCTCCCGTTGGAAAACGCCTTCACTCCGGCGTCGCGCAGCAGCGTGGGCAGAAACCAGCTATGCGACGGCGCGTCGGTCAGGCAGGCGAAATCGAAATCGCTGCCTTCCGTGCGATGCAACCGGTGCGTGAACGCCATCGCGCGGTACAGTTCCTCGCCGGTGCAGAGGCCGGTCATCAGGTTCAGGTAAAGCACGTTGATGCCAATCCGGCCTTTGCGGGCGTAGTCGAAGAATGCCTTGCGATACGGTGGGGTGCGGCAATCCATGTAATTTTCCACGAGCCACGAGGTCTCGAAATTGAACTTGTAGAACGGATACTCGCCGAGCAGATCGAGCACCCGGTCCGTGTTGCGGTTATCCAGCTCGTTCACGTGCGGCTGCAAATCGGTGTAGCCCACGTCGTTGTGGACCTTCGGGCAGACAAAAACCTTCCACTGTTTCGCGGCTTTGATTTCGTGCGCGTTCCGCCGGGTCTGGCCGGCGAGCGCGACTTCCAGGCTCGCCTGGCCGGCCACGCTGGCGGCGGGAATTTCCAGCTTCTCGACCCAGACGCCGAAATCGTAGAGCCCATTCGTGGGGGTGGCGGTGAAGGTCTGCCGGCCGAGTTTCACCGTGGCCGTGGCGCGATCAAACCGTTCCGTGAACGGCACGACCAGATCGCAGACCTCCATGAGCTGCGCGTTGCGCTTGCGGAAAAAGATGGTCGGCTCGAGCCGCGGCGCGGTGTCTGGCGCGCCCGCCGCCCGCTGAAAACGGATGGCGTCGTACGCCAGGCCACCCATGCCCAGCGGGATGAGCACGATCTGGTTGCCCCTGGCCCGCAGCCACGCGCCGTCCACCGGCACCACCAGGCGCTCCTTCGCCATGAGCATCTCGTTGCCCTCCTCGCCCCAGGCGCTCTTCTTGCCCACCGGCTGGATCGGGAAAATGCCGGGCTTGCCGTTCACCATGACCTTGAGCTGCGCCGGCGCGCCGGCGCTGTAAATGAGGTCCAGCGCCAGTTCGTAGCGGCCCTGCGGCGCTTCCGCGAGGTCGAACTGGACGGTGTAAGGCTTCTCCAAAACCTTGCCGTCCCAGCCCACCGACCCGCTGTGGTTGCCCGCAAAATCCCTGCTCACCACACTTTGTCCGACCGTGAAAACCAGTTCTGGCCGGTCGCCCGGCGCGAATTCCATCGCGGCGCCATCCGGCGTGCCCAGCGTCCAGAGCGCGGCGGCTTCCGCCGCCTCCACGGCCAGGGGTACGAGTGCGAGTTGCGCGGCCACCAGGGCCAACCCGAAAGTCCGGAGAGTGGTGGTCGATTTGCGGATTATGGTTTTCATGGTTTTATTCGTCTGTGTTTCGGTCAGGGCCGCCGGGCTTCGCCCGGTATCCGATTGCGTTTGCGCAGAAAAAGCCAAAGGCCGGCGCCGGCCGCGGGCAGGAACACCACCGCGGCTGCCAGGAGAGCCATGCCAGGCAAGGCTTTCGGCGGCGCCAGTGGCGGCGATTGATGCTTGCTGGAGGGCGGCGTGAACGTCACCTTGCGCGACAACGAATCCAGTTGCGCCATCTGCGGGCCCTCGGGGTGCCCGTAAGTGACCTGCGTCAGGTGCGACGCGTTCATGATGGAAATCAAGTCCGACTCCAGCGTGAGGGGCAGGCGGCGCGCATCCACCTTGTAATGCGCCCGCAAACGAACGTGATGTCCGTTCAGGTCCGGGTCCATGCCAGCCGTCTCGGCCTGGAGGCGTTGGCCGTCCGTTGAGACGATCCATGCCGCGGTCACCCGGTCCGCCATGACGTTTCCATGGGCTTGCAGTTCCGCCGGGCTGAGTTCGCCGTCCTTGTTCTCGTCCACCTCCGCCATGAAGGTGAGTTCAAAGGGATTGAAAACCAGTTCCAAATGGAGGTAATCCGCGTCCGGCACGAGGCGCAGGTAGCTGATGGGCAGGGTGTGCGCGCCGGCGGTGAACGCCGCCATCGCCGCCGCCGCGAGCAGCCAGCCAAGGCGTTGTTGCCAGGCAAATCGTGTGTTCATGCAATGCCGGAGAATCCGCGCCCGGTTGCCGGCGCGCATCAAATTCCCGTGACCGCGTCCATTAAGCCCGGGCCGTGATGCCGAAGCAACGATGTTTTGCGGGTGGCCTCACATTCGTGGCTGCGGCTGGGCGTCAACCGCCCCGATACGCGGTCGGGGAGCGGCCCGTGTAGCGGCGAAAGACCGTACTGAAGTATTGGCTCGAGCTGAAGCCCGTGGCCAGGGCGGCGTCCGTGATCGGGCACTGAGCGTCTTTCAGCAGTTCGGTGGCTTTTTCGATCCGCACCCGCTGCAGGCAATCGTTTGGTGTCAGCCCCAGTTCGGACTTGAACAACTGGAATACGCGCGCGCGGCTGAATCCGAGGTGGCGGACCAAATCCGGGATCCCTACCGGTTCCGCCAGGTGTTGGCGCAAATACGCCACGCCCGCGGCCACGATGTCTTTCGGCCCGGCCGGCCGCGCTGACATTTGCCGCGCAGCCTCGAGGATCACGGTGCAGACCAGGGCGCGCAGCGCGGCGGCGGCATCCGGTTGGCGCGGCGTTCGCCAATAGCCTGCCATCTCTGCGGTCAACCGCCGCAACAGCCAGCGCAAGTCCGAACTCAGCGGGTGAAGGGTAAGGGCCGAACTTCGCAGGGAGGCCTGGATACGGTCGAGATCGTCACGGTTGAACGGCGTCCCCTGGCGGGCCCGCGCGCCCGCCGGGTCCAAACCCAGCCCGCAAATCGTCGAGGGAGCCCGCACCCCCTCAACCCCGCGATGCTCCGCCTTCGGCGGGATCACGAGAAAATGGCCCCCGTGCAACTCGACCACCGTCCCGCGCTTGAATTCGTAAGCGGTGGCACCCTCCAGGAGGAACAGCAACTCATAACCCGCGTGCGAATGCCAGGATATCCGGCTCGCCCGGTGGCCATCCACCAGGCTGACGTGCGCGAGCATCGGCATCCCAATGCCCGCCCCGGGGATTTGCTCGGGGATCTTCATGGGCGGAAACAGCGCATGTTCGAAATCGTCTCATGGACAATATCAAAAGACAATCATGGATGATAATGATAGCCTGCACGCGTGAGCCTCCGAAACCAATTCTAATATGATTACCCAGCCACCCATGTCCTGCCCGGTTCGTCCCAACCGCCGAACCTCAACTTCCCAAAACCGCATCCAGACCTTTGCATGGTGTGCCGCGGCCGCCTTGCTCGCCGCCACCCTCACCAACGCCAGCGGCTTTTCTTCGGCGGAGAATTTCGACTACTTCGCCAGCGGCAGCATCGCCGGCCAGAGTGGCGGGAGCGGTTGGATTGACGCCTGGGGGACCGTCGCTGGCAACGGGTCAATGCTCATCGAAGACGTTTCGCTGGCCTATCCGGGCGTCGTTTTGTCAGGCGGAAAGATGCGTTTCACCGGCGTATCCGGG
>JBBQLF010000493.1:0-4195 GCA_038327695.1 Bryobacterales bacterium | reverse complement strand
AGGAGTCCGTACCGCTGGTGGATCGGCTCTCACCCGAAATCATGAAGAACGGTGTGAAGGCGCAACACGCCGGGCGCGAAAAAGAGGTCTCCATTCGCGCCGTGTGGCCGGAGTACGAGGTCGTCCGCAACATCAAAATCGTGGAAGGACGCTGGCTGAACGAAGACGACCGCCAGCATCAATACCGGGTAGTGATCCTTGGTGCGAAGGTGGCCAAGGATCTCTTTGGGGGGGCGCCGGCCACCGATGAAGACGTCATCCTGAACGGCATTCACTTCACGGTGATCGGCGTGATGGATAACAAGCTCCAGATCGCCAACTACAACCGCAGCGACAACCAGTGCGTCTTCATTCCTTACGAGAGCTTCGGGGTGTTCGGCGATACGGCGCACCCGTGGTTTCTGGTGTGGAAGCCGGTGTTAGGCGCTGACCAGCAGCGCGCGATTCAGATGGTGCGGGCAAAACTGGCCGAACTGCACCGCTTCTCGCCGACCGATGAGAAGGCGGTGGAAATCCTGGCGTTTTCGAAGTTCATGGCGATCATTACGGGCATGTCGCTGGCCGTAAAGCTGTTGCTGGGTTTCGTTGGTGCACTGACATTGGCCATCGGCGGCGTCGGCCTGGCCAACATCATGCTGGCCTCGGTGATCGACCGAACGCGCGAGATCGGCATGATCAAGGCGCTGGGTGGCCAGCGTTCGATGATCCTCAAGCAGTTCCTGGTGGAGGCCTGCCTGATTGTGGCGATGGGTGGCGCGCTGGGCATCGGGCTCGGCGTTGTGGGGACCCACCTGATCGGCTCCATGCCTTTCCTGGGCCCGGCGTTCAAGGACAACACGGGCACCGGCGACATCTACCTGGCGGTCAGCCCGCTCTCCGTGCTGGTCTCCACCGGGGTGCTGCTGGTGGTGGGGCTGGTGGCCGGGTTAGTGCCGGCGGTGAAGGCGTCGCGGCTGGATCCCATTGTGGCGCTGCACTACGAGTAGTTGTACGCTACTCCGTATGAAATCAGCGGACGGAGCGGATGCCGGTTCAAAGCCGGCGACTGTGGATGAGTACCTGGCAGGGGTGCCGGAACCGGCACGCACCACTTTGGGGAAGATCCGCGCCATGATCCGGGCGGCGGCGCCGCCAGAGGCCACCGAAGCCATCAGCTACGGGATGCCGTCGTTCCGTTACAAAGGAGCGCTGGTGGCCTACGCCGCGTTTTCCAGGCACTGCAGCTTCTTCCCAATGAGCGCGAGTCTGGTTGTGGAGTTCGGGGATCAACTCGCCCGCTACCGGACTTCCAAAGGCACTATCCAGTTTCCAATGGACAAGCCTCTGCCGGCGGCATTGGTGAAGAGGATGGTGAAGGCGCGGGTCGCGCAGAACGAAACGAAGAAGAAGGGCTGAATTGGGGGCCAGCCATCTGAGGCGTCCCCCGCCATGGCGTGTTTAGTGGGCGAGCGGGATCCCGGAGTGGATCTGGAGTCCAATGATGTAGCCGAGCATGTTCTCTGCCTGTAGGAACCGGGCCGCCAACTTGACGCCGAGCGCGGTCTTCATCCGGGCGTAGTACTTCTTGCGGATGGTGGTCTGCTGGGCCTCTTTGTTGAGAAGGTGTGAAGAAATATGCAAAATCGGCGAACCGGCCGCGTGGGGGGATACGAAACATCAGACGGTTCGCCAGAACGCGTCCTGGGGTTCCTACGAGGCCTGTGCCTGTGGAAAACTCGCCTTTCGCAGCGGTTTTGATTATTTCACACGTTCTGAGCGCGGCGGCGGCGAGCTGGCCGGCCGTGGCGTCGGTGAGCTTGCCGTAGGTGTCCGCGTATTTCTTGATATTGGCCAACCGCGAATCCCAGAGGCCCTTCATCTCTTTCTGGTAGCCGTCGTAGGCGCCCGGAACTTGGTCTTCTGACCCGGCTCGATGCTCATCGCTTCATCGACGATGCTCTGGTAATCCTTGTGAATGTCCTTGCGGAGCATGTCCACGTAGGCCTTGACCTGGGCCTCTTCCGAGGCGCCGGAAAGCGCCTGGGCGAAAGCGGCGGGCAGCGCCATCGCACCCAGAGCGAGGCTGAGCATTGTAAGCTTCAGAGATTTCATGATTGAATCCTCTGCCGAATCAGCCTGGCGGCGGCGGCGCGGAGGGGAGCGGAAGGATTGCGAGAGGTCCGGTCCCCTGCCAGGCTGTCGTGCCATTCACCAGACTGAGTGAGTACACGGACCAGTTTCTATCCAGGGATGGGTGGTGCCGGCTCGCCGGGTTCAGGACCAGGGGTCAGCAACAGCGCCAGTGCGGCAAGGGCGACAAAGGTAAGTTCGATCACAACCAGGCGCCATTGCACTCCGGCAGGACGCAGCAGCAGACCCTTGCCCAGCGCGACGAGGACGGAAGACAGAATCAGGAATCGGAACAACGGGCGCATCGCGGCACGGCGTGCGGCGTAGATCGCCGTGGCACCGGTGGTGACGATGAGGAAGGCCCACAGAGCGGGTGCCGGCAGATCACTGCGGTTCTTAACAAAGTCCAGAGCGAAGGCGCAGTAGGTGACAGTGATGGCGGTTTGCCAGGAGAATGCTCGGGAAAGGAACGCCACGCTGAGCAGCACCGCTCCAATGATGGTGTAGTCGAACTCGGATGGCACGTGGTCTTCGGTCTGGATGCCGATGGCGAGGGCGAGAGAGGCACACACCTGCGAGTCCACCAGGCCCTGGCGGGGGGCTCCGTTGGTTTCCGGCGGCGTGAGTTCGGCGCGATGGCGCCAGGCGCAGTAGCCGTAGGAGAGGCCGAGCAGGGCGCCGAAGGTGAACTCCATCGCCTTCCACCATTCGAAGGGGGACTGGGGCGCGTGGAGGCGGCCCCAGACTTGAATCGCCGCGCCCAGCGAAAAACCAACGCCTCCGCCGAGCGCGCCCCACAGAGCGAAGCGCCACGGAAGGCGCGCGCCGGCCCGCCAGGAGAGCCAGGCCAGCAGCACGAGGCCGCCCAGCAGCAGGCCGGCCCAGACGTCCTCGCGAGGCTTGTCCAAACGGTTGGAGAAGTAGATCAGCTTCGGCTGGTTGACCAGCTTCCAGCCTGTATAGGTGCCGGCCACCATGAGGAGCAGGCCGGAGATGAGCTGTACGGGGCGATAGCGTTCGCGTGTGAGGGCGATGCCGATGGCGGCGCCGCCCAGCAGACCCCAGATGGCGCCCTTCAGCGCGAAGCCCGTAATGCCCCAGGCCCACGTTTCCGCCACCGTGGCGATGTGGACCGTTTGGCCATAGGTTTCCTGGCCACCGAAGCCGACGCCGACGGCGGCAAAGGCGGCGACGAACGCCGAGTCAGCTTCGCGCCGCAACAGCAGACAGATCGCCAGGCCGATCATGGCGCCAGGAATCATGGCGCCCAGAGGGCCGCCTCTGATGTAGCCGCGCAGGCCCCAACCCAAGGACATCGTGATGGCCGGAAACAGGCACCACAGCCACAGTGAAGGAATGGCTTTGCCGTGATTCATGCCGCTGCTATTGGTGACCCAGGACGGGGTGGGGTTGGTAGGGTTCGGCCAGGGCCTTGAGTTCGGAGTCGTCGAGTTGGAGCTCGAGGGCGGCGATGGCATCGTCAAGGTGCTGCATCTTGCTGGCGCCGACAATCGGGGCGGTAACGCCGGGCTGATGGAGCAGCCAGGCGAGGGCGACCTGGGCATTCGGCACACCGCGGCGGGCGGCGATTTCCGTAACCCGCTCCACCACGGTGAAGTCCGAAGGCTGGTAGTAGAGGCGGTGTGCGATGTCGTCCGTCTTGGCGCGGGACGTTTCGCCGTATCCACTGGCCGTGCGGTTACCGGCCAGAAAGCCGCGCGCCAGCGGGCTCCAAGGGATGACGGCGATGCCCTGGTTGAGGCAGAAGGGAATCATCTCCCGCTCCTCCTCGCGGTAGACGAGATTGTAGTGGTTCTGCATGGAGACGAAACGCGTCAGGCCGAGCTTGTCTGCCGTGTACTGCATCTGGGCGAACTGCCAGGCGTGCATGGAGGAGGCGCCGATGTAGAGAGCCTTACCGGCGCGCACGATGTCGTGGAGGGCTTCGAGCGTCTCCTCGATCGGCGTGGCGTAGTCGAAGCGGTGGATCTGGTAAAGATCAACGTGATCGACGCCGAGGCGGCGGAGGCTCGAGTCGATGGAGTGCATGATGTGCTTGCGGGAGAGGCCGCGCTGGTTGGGGCCG
>JBBQLF010000492.1:0-4196 GCA_038327695.1 Bryobacterales bacterium | reverse complement strand
GTAGTGCGCAGCCGGCTACGCACTTGTGGGACAGCGGCGCCAACGCGGTGGACGAACTCAACCGGTTCATGACCGTGCGCGCGGCGGCGCTGGCCCGCTTTGGCGAGCGCAACATCCGGGAAGGCGCGCCCATGGCTTTGCTGGAAGACGTGCTGGTGCCGCTTTACCTGTCGCATCGCTACCAGGTGGAGGCGGCGGTGAAGAGCGTGGGCGGCCTGGACTACCGCTACGCTCATCGCGGAGACGGGCAGATGGTGACGAAAATTGTCGATCCGGCCGAGCAGCGCCGCGCCCTGGACGCCGTGCTGAAGACGATCTCGCCGGACGCGCTCACACTGCCCGAGCGGATCATCGGGCAGATCCCGCCCCGGCCGGCCGGCCTTGCCGAGACGCGCGAACTGTTCCGCGGGCGCACCGGGCTGACGTTTGATCCGGTGGGCGCGGCCGAGTCCGCAGCCGATGGCGTGTTGGAATTACTCACCAACCCGCAGCGCGCATCGCGGTTGGTGGAATACCACGCTCGCGATCCCAAAGCGCCTTCGCTCGATGAGGTGCTCGACCGCCTGTTTGCCGTGACCTGGAAGGCCGCGCCAGCCACGGGGCTTGCCGCCGAGGTGCAGCGGGCCGTGCAACTGGTAGCGCTGCGCCGCGTGATGTCGCTGGCCGCCGACGAGTCTGCCTCCGGCGCAGCCCGCGCGATCACCATGGCCAAGGTGGTTCAACTCAAGGCCTTTCTCGCGGCCTCGCCGAAGAACGCGTTTGCCGTCTCCCAGATCAGCGCGTTTGAGAAGGACCCGAAAGAGATGCGCCTGCCGAAGGCCGCCGAGCCGCCGCCGGGCATGCCGATCGGCTCCACTGATCTTGAGTGCGACTGGCGCTAGCGGCCGCTATTGTTTGTCGTTTTCCACGTCCACCCTGGGCCGTACGGTCAGTTGCCTGGATTCCTTCTGGCCCTCTACCAGCGTCAGCGCGACGGCTTTCTTCTCATACGGCTTGACGAACTCCGGGTCCATCCACTCGGTGCCTTCCGCTCCTTCTATCGCGATCAGCTTGTACTTCCCAGGCCGCACGCTCTTGATCGTGAAGGCGCCGTATTGGTCGGCCGTTCCCACGCCATAGCGTTCCATCTGTTCGCGGTCTTTGTCCTCGGGCAGCAGCACCGCCATCGCGCCCGGCAGCGGCTTGTCCTTGTTGTCCTGCAGCGTGCCGCTCACCTCGGCGCTCTTCGGGCTTCGCACCATCTCCAGCGCGCCGGATACGCCGCCATCCGGGATCTCCAGACCGTCGGCCAGCACGTCCACTGAGCCGAGCTTGGCCGATTTCAAGTATCCATTGCCGCCGCCGTACAGGGTCACTCGATACCGGCCAGCCTGTATGGTCCTGACCGTGAACGTGCCGTCTTCCTTCACTTGCGCGTTGCCCCCGCCGAAGAAGTTGACTGCGCCCTGGTCGGCGGGCAGGAAGCTGACGGTCAATGGCATCGGGCCCGGCTCGGATTTCTCCTTGACTGTGCCCTTGCCCGCCTCCTCGCCCTCAGTAGTGACCGTTCCGCTGAGGGGGCTTCCGGCCTTCAGCGCAATCGCCAGCCCCGTCACATGCTGGTCGCTCACATTGATAGTCTGCACGGAGTTCAACTGGCCTTCCGGCGTTCCGAAACTCGCCATGAGCGTGTATTGACCCGCCGTCACTCCGCGGAATTCGAACGTGCCCTGGGCATCTATCACCATTGCTTGCCGCGTCTCCATCCCGCCGTTCCATCCGCGGTCCTTCGGCATCATCATGACGAATGCCCGCGCGCCGCTTCCGGAGCCTGTGACGACATTGCCCCGCACCCGCACCACCCGGGACCTTACCATCTTGATGTCGATGCCACGCAGCTCCAGGCCGCTGCGGACCTGCACCTGCGCCGCGGTGGTGGAATCCATCGTGCCCGGATAGTACGTGGTCACGTAGTCTTCCTCTGGCTTGGCGGCGAAGTTGGCCTCCGGCATGCGCTGGCCGAATTCGCGCGGCTGGGCTGCCTGGATCAGATAACTGCCAGGCGGAACCCCATAGAGACGAAACTCACCCAGATCATTTGTGCCGGCGCTGGCGTAGGATCCCATCGCCTTTTTGTTGCCTTGCCATTCGGCCTTCATGGCGCTCACGGTGATGCGAACCCTCGGGTCCCCGTCCTCATCCACCACCCGCCCGATGACCACCCCATGCGGCGTCAGACTGATGCGGAGATCTTTCAACTCCTGCGCCGCCACCAACGTGACCGGATTGCCGCCGCCGCTGCCAGGACGCTTGGCGCCGTAGTTCTGCGTGGTGAAGCCGCTGCGGGATGCCGATAGCGTATACCTGCCGGGCTCCAGATTATCGAAGACAAATCGCCCGGCGGCGTCCACGTCCTTCTGGCGCGGCTGGTTCTGCTGGCTGTCCATGCGATAGAGCGACACGGTTGCCTTCTTGAGCGGCTCGCCGGTGGCCGCGTTGACCACCTGGCCAGATAAAACGCAATCCGCCTTGGGCGGTTCCGGCTGAGGCGTGGCCTGCTGGGCGTAGAGCACACCGCACAGCGTAACCGCCGCGACCAGTCCAGCGATGGGGACTTTCACACCCGAAGTATATTCAATTAGTCGCCGGTTCGTCTTCCTCGGCGCGCGCGCGCCGGTTCAGCCACTGAACCGCGGCCAGCACGACACTGGCGCCCGCAAACCACGGTTGCCAGTGCGATAGCGGTCCTTCCGTAATGAAGAAATTCCTCGCGAAACCCAGGTCCTGGCCCAGCCGCCAGAGAGCCAATGTGTAGCCTAGCGCCGCGGCGGGCGAAAGCAGCACGGCCAGCCCGCCGGCCATCTCCTGCCAGGTAACTCTGTCGTCGCCGGGATCCGGGATGAGCGGGGTGGACGGCGGGCAGGGCGCCTGCCGGGAGGAAGGGGAGGGACTGAGCTGGTCGATCATTCTTACTTGCCCTGTGAACTTGATGTAGAGTGTAATTGGTTTACACCCTGAGCCATAATCGGCCCGCAAGGATAATTTCTTTATGAGCATTCTCAAAGTAGGTGTCATCGGCTGCGGTTTCATGGGCAAGACCCATGTGGAGAACCTGCGCCGCCTAGGTTTTGTGGAGGTGGCCGCCGTCGCCGGCGTCACCCCGGAAGAGGCCCAGCGCTTTGCCGCCGCCAACTGCATTCCCAAGGCCGCGGCCAACTACCAGGAGATTCTGGATGATCCGGAGATCGCCGGCGTGCATGTCTGCACCCCGAACGCGCTGCATGCCCCGGTCACCAAAGCCGCCCTGAACGCCGGCAAGCATGTGCTGTGCGAGAAGCCTCTGGCTATGTCGGCCAAGGAAGCCAAGGAGATGCTGGATCTGGCGGAGAAGAAGAAGCTCTGCCACGCCACCAACCACAACCTGCGCTATTACCCCTGCGTCCAGCAGGCGCGCGCCATGATCGCCAACGGCGACCTCGGCGACATCCTCGTAGTCCAGGGCACCTACTCCCAGGATTGGCTGCTGTATGACACCGATTTCAACTGGCGCATCACCCGCAAGGCCAACGGCCCGCTGCGCGTCATGGGCGACATCGGCTCCCACTGGATGGACATGATCCAGCACGTTACCGGCCGCTCCATCACCGCCCTTTGCGCCGATTTGAAGATCATCCACAAGACCCGCAAGCAGCCCAAGGTCGCCATCGAGACCTTCGCCGGCAAGACCCTCAAGCCTGAGGACTACGACGAAGTCAAGATCGACACCGAGGACTTCGGTATGGCCATGCTGCACATGGGCGACACCTGCCGCGGCGCCTACACGGTGAGCCAGGTGACGGCCGGCTGCAAGAACCGGTTTGAATGGCTCATCGCGGGCACCAAGGCTAGCATCGCCTGGAATCAGGAGCGTCCGGACGAGCTCTGGGTGGGCCACCGCAATGAGCCCAACCACCTCATCCTCAAGGACGCCAGCCTCTTCTACCCCAAGGCCGCCTCCTACGCCGATTACCCCGGCGGCCACTCCGAAGGCTACGACGACTGCCACAAACAGCTCTACAAGCGCTTCTGGAGCCGGGTCGCCGATCGCAGCCTGCCGTTGGAGTACCCCACCTACGCCGACGGATTGCGCGGCATGCAACAGCTGGAAGCCGTCATTGAGTCCAACAAGAAGAACGCCTGGGTCAAAAGCGCCCCGGTACGCGCCAAGAAGTAGACCT
>JBBQLF010000491.1:0-4222 GCA_038327695.1 Bryobacterales bacterium | reverse complement strand
CCCGGGTGCCGTACTCCAGCGGGACCGTGCCGTTCCGCGTCGACACCCGGACGCTCTCCCCGGGCCGCAACTCCAGCGTGAATTGCCGCTGATCGCCCCGCCGGACAGCCGGCTCCACCACGCAACCGGCCAGCGTTCCGGCATTGGCTGGCAACTCCGGGCGCGCCTTGTGCCCTTGCCAGACAGCGTCTAACAAGCCAAGGGCCGTGAAGCAGAGTGCCGTGCCGGTCCAAAACAGCCAGCGTTTGCGCCACCATCGGCCGGCGAAGGCCAACAGGCCAAACCCCAGAGCGTACCAGGCACATTCGGCCACGCCAAACTCCGCCCTTCGTGCCAGCAGGATGCCGGCAGCGAAAGCGGCGAAGGGACCGATCAGCGGGTTCCGGATCCGCGGCTTCACCTAGTGAAGTGGCGGCCCCGTCCGGATCTTCTCAACCGGCGTCTACCGGCCCTGCCGCCGGATGCGGAAGTAGGTGTAGACCATCTGGCGATTGCCGCCCAGGCGGCCGGGACGGAACTCGAAGTGATAGCCGATGTCGAGTTCCACACGCTTTGCCACTGGGACCAGCACGGTAAACGAAGGCCGCGTGGCGGCCCGGCCATGCGAATCGGTAATGACCTCCGCCATCAGTTGCGGCTTCAACCAAACGCGCGTCCAGCGCAGCGAAAGCCGCTCCCGGAAACGATCATAGGTGCGGTTCAGCGGCAGCCAGTTGCGCTCGTAAACAGTCCTTGCGGTAAAAGTCCGGCTCTCGCCGCGGAACGGAACCTCAAACCCACCCAGCAGCCGGTTCGATTCGTCCCAGCCGAGACGGGCCTTGCCCTCAATCACATGGAATTGGCTGACAAGCGAGAACTTCGGCGCCACCGAGTAGCGCACGTCTCCAACGCCGCGGATGCTGAGCATATGGCGAAAGGCGTCATTGGTCCGGACTTCGCCGCGGGCACGCACCAGCCAGCGTTTGCTATTGAGAACTTCGAGCTCAATGCCGTTCCAGACCTCTAGGCCGGCGGCCACCAGAGGGCCGGCCAGAATCAGCGCCAACGCGCCTCTCAGTGCCCAAGTCAGAGCGAATCGTCCTCCCGGATATCTTTTTTGTGCTTGGGATCCTTCATCGCCCGGGGGGTCATCGGCCGCGTTGGTTTCACTGGTCCAATGGCCTGGCGAGCCCGCCTGCGGGCCTTTAGGGCCGGATCTTCCTTGATCTCCAACGGCTTGGGTTTCTTCATGACGGACCAAACTGGAGCAACTCCGGCGAAACGGGTGCTTGACGCGTGTTTTCGCTGGTACCTACAATGTTAGTGGATAGAAGGAGGCCCTGTGCGGTCTATTGGCATTCCTGAGTTGCTCATTATTCTCGGTGTCGCGGTGCTGCTGTTCGGCGGCAAGAAGATACCGGAATTGGCAAAAGGCCTCGGAGAGGGTATCAAGAACTTCAAGCATGCTTTGAAGGACGAAGAAGCGAAGCCCGAAGAGAAGAAGCAGGCTTAGGCCTGATTCCCGGCGGACGCCACCTCTTTTGCCGCTCGCAATTTGAGCGGCGATTCCACAGTCTCCATAACAAGTGAAGCCCCGCGCCCACCAAGCCGCGGGGCTTCTTCCCGTCTACGGACGTTGGGAGACGGAAAGACCTCGCGCACGGCCGTCCGTCACGCAAGGTCTTCCGGACTAAGGACCCGTCACGGAATAACCTTGCCAGCTCGGCACGCCGCTTGCAAACGCGCGCGGCTCGGAATCACGTTCTGAGCCGCGCGCGTTAGCAAGCGGTTGGACTGGTTATTTCATGACGGGCACTAAGCGGAGAGCTGGACTACTTCTTGGCTGGCTTCGGCGGAACGATGGCATCCTTCAGGGCCTTCGAAAGGGTCAGCTTGACCACCTTCTTGGCCGGGATCTTGATGGTCGCGCCGGTTGCGGGGTTGCGGCCGCTGCGGGCCTTGCGCTCCACCTTCTTCAGCCGTCCAATACCAGGCAGCACACAAACGCCTGCCTTCCTGGTTTCCCGGATTGCGATCTCGACGAACTTGTCGAGAACAGCCTTGGTCTGCTTGCTCGAAAGCTCGGAAGCAGTGGCAATCTCCTTGACCAACTGGGTCTGGGTAATCTTCTTCACTTCGGCCATAACGCCTCCTTGTGGCATCTCGCTCAACACGGCCGGTTCCGGCCGGCGCCGGGCGAGCGGATTTCGAATAAAACAACAACCACCAAAAATGTTCGATGGTCCCGTTCGCAGCTCAATGATAAGGGATGCTGGAAGGCGATGTAAAGGGGCTTGTGCGATCAGAACGGTGTTTTTTGGGCGTTTTCCTGCATTTTAGGGCTGAAGACCCCAAAAAAGCGCGCTTTGGGGGCCTTCGCGCCCTCGCCGCGGCCCCCAAACCCACCGCCGGCGCTGCCGCCGGTATCATAGGAGCCAATGGCTTTGCTGCATCTCCTCGCGTGGATGATCATCCTGGCAACGCCGGTTGCCGCGCAGGTTCTCGTGGACGAATCCACGCGCGACGGCCAGTTTCTGGTGGCTAGCTTCGAGCAGTACAGGCTGGACCGGTCCGCTGGCAGGCTGGCTTGCGCCGTCCGCCGCTTCCCACCGGTCATCGACTTCGGGCTGCGGGTCTGGAGCGGCTTCAACATCGCCGTGCCCGCGCGCCAACTCCTCATGGACCAGGGCGATCGCGGCGCGGTTACGTTCCGCGTGACGCCCACCCGGGCGCCGCAGTCCAGGAAGTACTTCTGGCAGCGCTTTGAAATACCGCCTGCGAAGCCGGGCGGGCCGCCGCCCGGCAAACTGGAACTGACTCTCGGCGGCGGCTTTCTCATCGGCCGGGGCGACTACCAGGTGGACTTGATGCTGATAGACAGCCGCGGCCAGCGGTGTATTGACTCCTGGAAGGCCGGGCACCGGATCCAGGATCCTGGTGTGCTCACGCGCCCGGACACCGTCGAGCCCCTGGACACGGAAACCTGGCCCGGTTTCTCGGCCGAAGGCACCGGCCGCGTTACCATCTTCATCCATGCCGCGCCCGTTTGGCCGCGCCGCTACGTCTCCAAACTCTCCTCCTGGGACCGGCAGATTCTCATGAGCAGCCTGATCTCCCTCCTGCGCAACACGCGCTACCAGTCCGCCTGCCTGGTGGTCTTCGACCTGGAACGGCGCCGCGTGCTCTTCCGGGATCCGGACTTCGGCAGGCCCAGCCTGCGGCGGCTCGGCCGTCAGCTCGCCGCCGTGGATCTTGGGACGATATCTATGGAGACAATCCAGTCCGGACCATCGCCGGATGCCTTCATCCAGGAAATGCTCCGCACAGAGGTGAAGGACCCGAAACGCAGCGACTCCTTCGTGTTCCTGGGCACCACCTGGCGCGCCGGGCCGAAATTGCAGCCCCTGCCCGCGGATCTGCGCGAGTCCATGGCAAAGACGTGGTTCTTCGCTCTCCGCCATCCCACCGTGATCGACGAGGATTCCGTTTCAAGCCTGGTGAAACAGGTGCGCGGCCGGACCTTTAGCATCTATCGCCCTCCGGACCTGGCAGCGGCGATTCGAACAATGACGGGTTCCAAATGATCAGAACGGCCCTTCTCTTCACCGCCGCCGCCTTGGCCTTTGCCCAGCCTCGCGTCATAGTTGTTGGTATCGATGGACTGGGCGGCGAAATGCTGCGCGAGCAGGCGCCCCCGGCGTTTCAGGAATTGATCCGCCGAGGCACCTGGACCCTGCGGGCGCGCGGCGTGCTGCCCACGGTCTCAAGCCCGAACTGGGCGTCCATGATTATGGGGGCCGGCCCGGAGCAGCACGGCGTCACCTCGAACGATTGGCAGCCGGACAAGTTCGAAATCGGCCCGGCTTGTCCGGGTCCGGGCGCCCACTTCCCCACCATCTTCGGATTGCTGCACGAAAAGAGGCCGGCGTTGCACACGGCTGTGATCCACGATTGGAAGGACTTCGGCCGCCTGGTGGAACCCGGCGCGGCGCGCACCGTGCGCCATGTGCCAGGCAGTCCCGGCGCCATGGAGGCCGCCATCGCCTATTGGCGCGAGGAGAAGCCGGATCTGCTCTTCATTCACCTCGATGATGTGGATCATGCCGGCCATGACCATGGCTGGTCCGGGCCGGAGTACCGCGCAGCCGTTCAGAAGATCGGCGCACTGCTGACACAGTTGCAGAAGGCTGTGGGTGAGTCCGTGTATCTGCTGGTCACCGGAGATCACGGCGGCACAGACAAG
>JBBQLF010000490.1:0-4244 GCA_038327695.1 Bryobacterales bacterium | reverse complement strand
GCCCAGCAGGGTGCCGATGGAGAGCGTGAGCCAGGAGGTGGTTTGTGTGAGCGCGTTGGCGGTGTGCAGTTCATCGCGGCTAGCGAGGCGTGGGAGGATGGCGGAGCGGCCGGCGTTGAAGAACGGCGAGGCGAACATGAGCAGGCCGCTGAGGGTGTAGAGCAGCCACGTCTGGCGGTAAGTGAGCAGCAGAATGTGCAGGAGGGCGACGACGCAGCGGAAGAGGTCCGAGGCGATCATGACGCGGCGGCGGTCCAAGCGGTCCAGGACGACACCGGCGATGGGGCCGGCCACGACGGCGGGCAGCACGCGGGCGATCATGACCGCGGCGACCGTGAAACCGCTGCCGGTGAGGTGGAGGGCGAGGCTCAGGACGGCGACGGAATTGAAGTGGTCACCGATCTCACTGACCGTCTGGCCGAGCCAGCAGTTGCGGTAGTTGCGGTTTTGGCGGAGGAGATCGAGGAAGCCGCTCACAGGTACCAGAGTACGCAAGGCGGGCACGCGGGCGCGAATTGCGATGAGGCGCAGAAGAACACGCCCCCCAGGCCCTGGAACGCAAGGCGGGCACGCGGGCGCGAATTGCGATGCCTGGCGGATGGTCTCCGGCGGCGTCACGAGGACGCAAGGCGGGCACGCGGGCGCGAATTGCAATGCCTGGCGGATGGTCTCCGGCGGCGTCACCAGGACGCAAAGCGGGCACGCGGACGCGAATTGCGATAGATTGCAGCAAGAGGTTTTCATCCATGTCAGTTGCCATCCACAGCCGCCGGGCTTTGTTGCGCGCGTTGGCCGCCCTGCCGGCCACGACGCTGTTTCCGAAACTGCACGCCTGGGCCGCGCCGGATCGCGGCAAGGTGAAGATCACGGCCGTGCGCGCGATGGCCATCAAGAACATCGCCGGCAATTCGCTGGTGCGGATCGATACGGACGCGGGCGTGAGCGGGTTCGGCGAAGCGGGCGCGACGGGGCCGATGGCGCGGGCGCGGATCGAGACGATGAAGCAGTTGCTGATCGGGAAAGACCCGCTGGCGATTGAGGTGCACTTCCACCAGATGACGTCGCTGATGCACACCTACATGGCGCAGATCGGCGTGATCAGCGGGATCGACATGGCGCTGTGGGATCTGGCCGGGAAGCTGCTGAACCGGCGCGTGTGCGAACTGATGGGCGGGCCGTTCCGCGATTCCATCCCGATGTACTCGCATGGGATGGGTTTCAACATGCTGGATCCGGGTTCATGCAAGGAGTGGGCGGCGCGCATCAAGGCCATGCCGGAGGGCTTCAACGCATTCAAGAACGGGATCGATCCGGTGCTGGGCGTGCCGTCGGCGCGGTTTGCCAATACGCTGGACAGCAACGATCTGCGGAAGGTGCGCCGGGCGTATCAGAATACGCGGGATGCGGTGGGCGAGGAGATCGACATCGCCGTGCACTGCCACAATGAGCTGGACACACCGAGCGCGATCGCGGTGGCCAAGGCTGTGGAGCCGATGAATCCGCTGTTCCTGGAGGACCCGCTGAACGTGACCTTCCACGAGGGATGGGCGGCGTTGAAGCGCTCTACGCGGATTCCGATTCTGACCGGTGAGAAGCTGGAACTGGTGCGCGGCTTCAAGCCGTTCCTCGATACGCAGACGGCCGATATCATTCATCCGGATCTGGCGTTTGCCGGCGGGATGACGGGCACGAAGAAGATCGCCGAGTATGCCGCGCTGACGCGCACGCCGGTGGCGCTGCACAACGTGGGGTCGCTGATCCTGTGTTACGCCAACGCGCATTTCGGCGCGGCCATCCAGAACTTCTACCGCAGCGAGAGCGCGCTGGGGCGGCCTACGCGGCACGTGGAGAAGATGGCGGCGGGCAACGCGCCGGTGGTGCTCAACAGCCGGCTGAAGGTGCCGGACGGGCCGGGGCTGGGGCTGGATTTGAACATGGATTATCTGAAAGCCAATCTGGTGGACGGAGAGCCGTTCTGGTCATGAGAACATTGCTGGCGTTTTTGTTTTTACTGCAGGCGGCGGGTGCGGCCGAGGCGGTGAGGGCGCACCCGGCGAATCCGAACTACTTTCTGTTCCGGGGCAAGCCACTGATTATCGTCAGTTCGGCGGAGCACTACGGGGCGGTGCTGAACCTGGATTTCAACTGGAAGAAGTACCTGGATACGATGGCGGCCGACGGGATGAACTATGCGCGGATCTTCTCGGGGTCCTACCGCGAAGTGGCGGGCGACTTCGGCATTGAGCGCAACACGCTGGCGCCGGCGGCGGGGCGGTTCGTCGCGCCCTGGGTGGAGAAGGACGGCAAGTTCGATCTGGCGCAGTTTAATCCGGCGTACTTCACGCGTCTGAAGGAGTTTGTGGCGGCGGCCGGCGAGCGCGGCATGATTGTCGAGATGACGTTGTTCTGCTCGACCTATTCCGGCAAGCAATGGGCGGTGAGCCCGTTCCACCCGGACAACAACGTGAACCAGACGACGGTGCGCGACTTCAAGGAGCTGAATACAAAACACAACGGAAATGTTTTGAACTTTCAGGAGGCGATGACGCGCCGGATTGTGCGCGAGTTGAACGGGTTCGACAACGTCATCTATGAGATCCAGAATGAGCCGTGGGCTGATCGCGGCGTGCCGGTGAGCGCGGTGAATCGATACCAGCCGGCCAAGTGGCCGAACTCAGTGGATCTGGCCGATGAGGCGTCGCTGGAATGGCAGCGGACGGTGGCAGCGTGGATCCGCAGCGAGGAGGCGGGGCTGGCCGGCAAGCATGTTGTGGCGTGGAACGTCTGCAATTTTCTGCACTCGCTGAAGGAGGTGCTGGCCGGCGCGGACGTGGTCAATTTCCACTATGCGTATCCGGAGGCGGCGCTGTGGAACACGGGGCTGCGCGTGCCGATCGGCTACGACGAGACGGGCTTCGCCGGGCGGGCGGATGCGACGTACCGGCGGGAGGCGTGGCGCTTTCTGCTGGCCGGCGGCGGGGCGTTCAACCACCTGGATTACTCGTTCAGCGTGGGGCATGAGGACGGCAGGGACGTGCAGGAGAAGAGCCCGGGCGGCGGCAGTGTGGCGCTGCGGCGGCAGTTTCGCGTGGTGAGTGAGTTCCTGCATGGGCTGCCGTTTCTACGGATGAAGGCGGACCAGACGACGGTGCGCCACGCGCCGGGGGTGGAGTGGGCGGCGTTCAGCGCGGCGGGGGAGGCGTATGCGGTCTACTTGAACGGGCAGGGCCCGGCCGAACTCACCTTGCAGATGGGGGCGGGGCAGTACTCGATGGAGTGGGTGAGCACTCGGGATGGCAAGGTGATCGAGATGAAGGCGCTGGCGCATCGCGGCGGCGTGGTGGTGGTGCGGAGCCCGGCATTCACGGAAGACATCGCTCTGCGGATCAGGAGGTAAAGCGGGCGAGGTCGACGGGCAGGAACTCGGCGCGGCGGAAGCGCTCCTTGAGGTGGAAGGGCACGGTGCAGTCGAAGACGGTCTTGCAGGAGATGCCGGGCGCGGGGATGGACGGGCTGAAATCGGGGGACTGCGAGGGGTCCAGCGGGTGGCAGCGGACGCCGGGCAGGAACATGGTGCTGACGTCGCCCTGATAGCGCGTGGTCATGGCCCACAGCACGTCATTGGTATCGAAGAGGTTGACGTCTTCATCGATGAGGATGACGTGCTTCAATTCCGAAAACGCGGCGAAGGCGGTGAGGGCGGCTTGGCGCTGGCGGCCTTCATCGCTGGCGGCGGCCTTGCGAAACTGCATGATCGCCAGGTACTTGCCGCCGCCGGCGGAGTGGCAGTAGATGTTGAGGAGACGGCCGGGCATGGAGTTTTCCACGAGGCGCAGGATGCTGGCTTCGGTGGGAATGCCGGCGAGGTTTACGTGCTCCTCGCCGGGGCCGATGATGGTTTGCAGAATGGGATTGTGGCGGTGGGTGACGGCCGTGATGCGGATGACGGGCAAGGCGGGTTGGGCGAGGCCGAGATAGCCGGGGAACTCCGGCATGCAGTAGCCGGTGTTGGTCTGCGCGTCTTCGCGGATGCGCTCGCCGGGCAGGATTTCGCCTTCCAGGACGATCTCGGCGCGGGCGATGGCTTTGGCGGCGACGGTGAGGCAATCGACGAGTTCCACGGGACGGCGGCGCAGACCGCCGGCGATGGTGAGTTCGTCGAAGCCGAGCGGCGTGGTGGGCGGCTCGAAACAGGCGGCAAGATAAATGGCGGGATCGAGCCCCATGCTGATGGAGACGGGCAG